>CADCPD010000113.1 GCA_902803265.1 uncultured bacterium
ACTTTTGCAAAAGAATATTCAAAAAATTCCTTTAATGAAATCATTGGATTTAATGTTTCAATATTTATTTCGTGGTGTGAACCGGGGAAAAACCATAATACCAAGTAATATAAAAATACTCCTGTTAAAATTCCCCACAAAATTGCCCCTTTAATATTTTTTTTAATCAAAACTGCTATAACAAACAAACTAAATATTGTAATATATGCTGGTAAACTTTGCTGCAGCGGTACGTTTAAAATATTAAACGAATTTAAAGCCAAACCGGTTGCTTTATTCGAAATTATTATACCGGAATTCATTAGTCCTAAAAGTGCAATGAAAAGACCTATCCCGACAGAAATTGAAAGTCGAATACTATCAGGAATTGCTTCGTATATTTTTTTAAGACCGCCCGTTAATGTCAAAACTAAGAAAATCAGACCTTCTGCCAGAATTATTAAAAGTGCATTTTCATATGAAAAGCCTAATGCAATGCAGGCTGTATATATAAAAAACGCATTAAGCCCCATACCGCTAGCCATTGCAATTGGTAATTTTGCAATAAATCCCAATAACATACAACCGACAACAGCTGACAAAGCTGTTCCTATGTATATTGCACCAAATGGCAAACCAAGAATATTTTCGCCATTTCCAAACGGATTTGTGTACATATTTGCGTTTACAATCAGTATATATACCATTGAACAAAATGTAACAAATGCAGCAACGAATTCTTGTTTTACACTTGTTCCGTTTTTCTTCAGCTCAAAATATTTTTCCATATAAACCCTCTTTTTTTGCTATCATACCATAAAAAATAATTATAATTTAATATTTTCAGCCTTTTTCTAATGCAAAATAAGGTGATTTATGTCATTAATTGATTAAATTTTGTCAGAATTAAAGTCAAATAAAATGTAGATTATCAGAGAGATTGAGAAAAGTACCACCAGAAGTTTAAGAGAATTCTCAAACTTATTACATTTTGGAGGAAGAATCTCAAAACTTACTGATAATTCATTCTCAAACTAACTGATACTTTTTTGATAAATCTGTGTCTATACACGTTTTAATGTTAAAATTTAATTATGAATAACTGTAAAAGCTTAGCTCCGTCAATAGATAATAATTCATACATTCTTATCTTAGGTTCAATGCCAGGGGTCAAGTCATTAGAAGAACAACAATATTATGCACACCCACAAAATAGGTTTTGGAAAGTTATGGGTGTTATTTGTAATGAGCCAAACCTATATGAACTAGATTATGACTTAAAATTAAAAGTGTTATTGAAAAATAATATTGCACTTTGGGATATACTTAAAACCTGCAAACGTGATGGCAGCCTTGATTCAGATATTCAAAACGAAACCCCGAATGATATAAGAAAGTTATTGAGAAAGTACCCTAATATTAAAACAATTTGCCTTAATGGTAATAAAGCCTATTCTTCTTTTAAAAAATATTTTCCGGATTTATTGGAAAAATTTAATTGTAATAAAATGCCATCAACAAGCCCTGCTAATGCAAGATATAGTTTGAATAAACTTATAGACGAGTGGAAAATTATTTTAGTTTAATCAGGAGTGCAACTTCACAATAAACCAACTATGCTATTTAATATTGAATAATATATTATCTATATATTGACATTTATATTAAAATTAGTTAATATATTATCTATGAACAATCAATTTTTAAATCAAAAAACTCCTAATGAAATTGCAAAGAGTTTGACTGAAAAAATTAAGCAACAACGAAAGAAACTGAAAATTTCGCAAGAGGTTTTGGCGCAAAAATCCGGAGTTAGTTTAGGCAGCATTAAAAGATTCGAAACAAAATACGAGATATCCCTTCAATCTTTTATTAAAATTGCTATTGCACTCAATTTAGACAGTGATTTAGATAATCTTTTTACCACAAAAACATACACATCAATAGAAGAGGTAATTAATGGGTAAATATGAATAATTATAGATACCTTAAAGTTTTTTATAATGATAAATTAATCGGAACTTTGGCAAAAACTCCGGACAGGATTGTTGCTTTTGAATATGATGCAGATTGGCTAAATAACGGTTTTAGTATCTCACCATTTAGTTTACCCTTGCAAAAAAAAGTATATTTACCCAAATATGAGCCGTTTGACGGATTATTTGGGATATTCAATGACAGTTTGCCTGATGGTTGGGGTAGATTACTTGTTGACAGGTTACTTTTAAAGAACAAAATTAACCCGAGTGAAATTGATAATTTAAACCGCCTCGCAGTTGTGCAAGAAAGCGGAATGGGTGCGTTAACATATAAGCCTGAACATAAGTTTGAAGTACCAAAAGAGGAATCCGATTATGATAAACTTGCTCAAGAATGTTCAAAAATATTGGAATCGCAAAACTCGGACAACTTAGATGAACTTTTTAAACTTGGTGGTTCATCAGGTGGCGCAAGACCAAAAATTCTAACAAAAATAAACGGTGAAGATTGGATAATAAAATTTCCATCCTCTCTAGATCCTAAAAATATTGGAGAACAAGAATATAAATATTCACTATGCGCTAAAGATTGCGGAATAAAAATGAGTGAAACAAAGCTTTTTGATTCAAATATTTGTTCCGGATACTTTGGAATAAAACGTTTCGACCGTCAAAGTGGTAAAAAAGTGCATATGATTTCAGTTAGCGGATTATTAGAAACAAGCCACCGTCTGCCAAATCTTGATTATAATATTTTGATGAAATTGACGCTTGAATTAACAAAAAATTATCAGGACATTGAACAATTATACAGGTTAATGTGTTTCAATGTCTTTTCACACAACAGAGATGACCATTCAAAAAACTTCTCTTTTCTTTATGACGAAAATATAAAAGAATGGCACTTGTCTCCTGCGTATGATTTAACATACAGTTCATCATTTAACGGAGAACACGCAACAACAATCAATGGCGAAGGAAAAAATCCGACTTTAGAGAATATTTTAGCAGTAGCCAAAAACATCGGGATAAAAGAAAAACTGGCACGTGACATCGCACTTGACATCAAAGACAAATGTTTGTCATTATTTGATTAAAATTTGTCATTTTGCAAGGACAAACACAGGAGGTTTTATGGTTTCATCACTTAGACACACTATTCATAAGAATTTTGGAAATATTGATTACATACATTATTTTAGACGAATGATTAAAGATTTTAAAGCTCATAAATGGGATTTTGATATTAGAACTGTAGTAAAAAATATAAAAACTGAAATACCTTGTCCAAAATATATTTGTAAAAAAGGTTTTATTAAACGTTTATGTTTAACTATAATAGACGATGCTATTTTTATAAAAGAATTTGATCGATATTTTAACGGTTACATTCGACCAATGCAAGAGTTGCGAAAAAATCGTATTTTAGCAAGAAGAATTTTTGTTGCTAAATATGGATATTTTACTAAATACAATCAAGACTGTTCCATAGTGAATTATAATTGCAAAAAATGTAACAGCCGATATGAATGTAATTTATCGAAAAAATTAAGTAAAAAAGATGACCATATTTATAAACTTACTAGATTATCTGAGATTTTGTATGGAAATCTAAACCGCGGTCATTGGGCTAATTTAGTTGAAAATTAAGTAAAACAGGTAATATATTTAAATAAAAATTGCCAATATACAATGCTTAAAACACATATATACATTGATAGAGAAATCAATTTCCAAATGAGCTTTTTTCCAATTCAATAGCAGTTTTCGTTTTTGCAAGTCCGCCTTTAGCACTTTCTTTTAGCAACGGAGACATCAATTGTGCAGTTTGTACCATTGTATCAACTATTTCATCTGTAGGAATAACAGAAACTATATTTGCAATGGCCAGTTCAGATGCAGTTACAGCATGAATCGCCATAAAAGCATTTCTTTTAATACAAGGAATTTCAACAAGCCCGCATACAGGATCGCAAGTAAGACCTAATATATTTTTAAGTGCTAAACCAACAGCATTTAATATTTGCTCTATATTTCCACCTCTCATTTGAGTTAAAGCTGCACTTGCCATTGCGCTTGCGACCCCACATTCCGCCTGACATCCACCGACAGCACCGGCCAAAGGAAGTTTTAACGCAACAATTTTTCCAATAACACCTGCTGTAATTAATGCATTAACTTGTTCATCATTAGAGATTTTATAATCCTGACCATAAGAAATAATAACAGATGGAACAATTCCACAAGAGCCTGCCGTAGGACAAGCAACAATCGTGCCCATACGAACATTTTCTTCACTTGTTGCAAGAGCATAAGTCATTATCTTCTGAAGAAATGGAGGATATAGAGATTGATTTTTTTTGAAACTTTCTTGTAATTTAGCACAATCTGCACCACTCATACCACTTATAGACGGTTCTTTTGAATTTAGTCCTGATTCAATAGCACTTTTCATTGCGAGTAAACTGCGCGCTGCTTGAAGTCTTGTATGGTATTCACTATTTTCGCCTGATTCTGCTTCTGAAGACATCATAACTTCATAAATTTTCTTATTTTCTTTCAGACAAATTTCCTGTAATTCTTTAAATGTTGTTATGCTCATTTTTAACTTTCTAATTTTTTAATATATCTGATGACATAAATATCATCCAGTTCTTGAATTTTTTCGATCTGGTCTTCAAATAATTCACCATCCATACAGATTGACATAGATGCATCTTTTCCTTTTGCATTTCTGTTACAGTACAAAGATGCAATATTAACTTTATTTTCCTGAATTATTTTTGTAACAAAAGAGATTACTCCCGGTTTATCTTCATATATTAACAGCAGCGTGTTGTACTTTCCATCAAGCTTAGTTTGAAAACCATTAATTTTAGTGAGTTCTATTTCACCTGCACCAATTGAATTACCGGAAATTTCAAAATGCAAATCTCCATCAAAAATAAAGTCAACAGCATTAGGATGGCGATTAAAATCTTCTAAAAACTCAAACTCATATTTTATATTCTTTGCTTCAGGCGTATCAAAAATATTTTTAATTCTTTTATCATCCACACCAAAACCTAAAAGCCCTGCCAAAAGACCTTTGTCAGTACCATGACCTTTTCCTGTTTGAGCATAAGAATTATATAACTTAAAACTTACTTTATCAAATTTTGAATTATAGACATTTCTTGCCAAAAGCCCAAGTCTTACTGCTCCAGCCGTATGGGAACTTGAAGGCCCTGCCATAACAGGTGAAATTATATCTATAATTGTCGGATTGCTCATAGAGTAATTATAACTTAAAAATTTGCGAAATGAATACACGTGATTCTAAAAATAAACATTTGGCATTGTTCAGTTAAAAGTTATTATTATAGTTTTATAAAAGACTAATATTTAAAATTTTATCTTTTTTAAAATTATATGTCATTCTGTGAATTTTACCGATTACAGGATACTCCTTGAAAGCTCTGTCATTTAAAACCCTCCAATTGTCAAAAATACCGACATAACCACTCGCTAAAGGAGCATCATAAGCCTATTTATCATTTATATAAATGTATTTACCCTTAAATGAATAATTATTCATTCCAAAATTCTTGCAGAGTTAATCATATTTTCAGTTTTAAAATTCGGTGTAATATAACTTAAAAGAGTATTTTTAACAAATTTCGGCATTTAAGAATTTTAAGCAGAATTTTAAGATTTTACATTCTCAAAATGTCTGATATTTTATTATATAAAAGCTAAACAACATCATTTATCATAATAACATTGTGTTTAGTTTAGTAAAAAATGTTTAAAACTTTCTGATAAATTTTATATATAATAGTATTTATGAATGATATTTTTTATAGAATTATTGATGAATATAAAAGCTTCACCGAAGTCAAAGCTATTGCAATAGGTGGTTCCGGAGTAAATAAAACTTCTGATAATTTATCAGATATTGATATTTACATATTTGTAGAAAAAGATATTGCTGTTTGTGATAGGGAAAACATAATAAAGCTTTATTCATCAAAATATGAAGTTGGGGGAGAATATTTTGGTTCAGGTGACGAAATTTTTGTAGATAAATTAGACTGTCAATTAGACATCATGTATTGGAACACAAATTGGTTCAATGAAACAGTCAATAATGTCTGGTTTAAATATTATCCTTCAAATGGTTATACAACCGCTTTTTTATTTACATTAAATAATTTTCAAATTATTTATGATAAAAATAATTGGCTTAAAACTCTACAACAATCAATACAAACCAAATATCCTCCGGAACTAAAACAAAATATTATAAAAAGAAATATGATGCTGATTAAAAACAAACCTTTTGCGTCATATTATGAACAAATAAAAAAAGCTATAAACAGAAATGATATTGTCAGTATTAATCACAGAATTGCATCTTTTTTAGCAAGTTATTTTGACATTATTTTTGCAGTAAATGAACTTTTACATCCCGGTGAAAAAAGATTGGTTCAATATGCAAAAGATAATTGTAAGATTTTGCCCGATAATTTTGAAGAGAACATCAATAAACTTTTAGTCCAACCAAATCCTGAAACTTTAAACATAATAAATATTATTGTTGAAAAGTTAAGAAAAATTTTATTGTAATGCTCACTCAATATAAATTTATACTTAACAACTTTTTATTAATGTTATGATGTTTTTATGAACGAAGTATTGTTTTTTCTATCAATAATTTTAAATTTTATATTTGTTACACTTGCATATAAACTCTTTGATAAAACAGGAGTGTATGCTTGGATAGCACTTGCGACAATTATTGCAAATATAGAAGTTGTTAAATGCGTTGATATTTTTGGAATGCCTTTAACTCTAGGGAATATCACTTACGGAAGCATTTTTCTGGCAACAGATATTCTTAGCGAAAAATACGGAATAAAATCTGCTCGAAAGGGAGTTTTTATAGGATTTTTTTCATTATTAGTTTTAACTTTACTAACGCAAATAGATATATTATTCATTCCAAACAATGAAGATTTCGCACAAGAGGCAATGAAAACTTTATTTACATTGACTCCGAGAATTTGCTTTGGAAGTATGATTGCTTATTTAATTTCAAACACGCTTGACGTTTTTCTTTATGAAAAAATCAAAAAGCTTTCACCAAACGGAAAATTTATATGGCTTAGAAATAATACTGCAACAATGACAAGTCAGCTTGTTGACACAATAATTTTTACTTTTATTTCTTTTTATGGGATTTTCACTATTACAACAGTTTGGGAATTATGTATTACGACTTATTTGATAAAAATAATTATAGCACTTTGTGATACACCATTTTTATATATAGCAAATTATATAAATAATAATAAAAATTCAAAAAATAATTTATAGTTGCACAAAAAGTTCTGATGCTATATACTTAGTTTGGTATTTTCAATCCCGGATCGTCTAGTGGCAGGACAGATGACTCTGGATCATCTAACAGTGGTTCGAACCCATTTCCGGGAATTTCTAAAAATTAAAACATATTGTAATATAGAGTGGAAGCCAGTTTCTACTCTTTTTACTATATAAATATTCTTTTACCTCAAATCGCTGAAAAATTGTTCAAATACAAGATACGTCTATTTTCTAGTTAGTTCAAACATAAATAATTGTTTATGCTATTATTAGAACATGCTAGATGTTGATTTAGATGAATTTCGCAAAATAATGGCAACAGGTAATATTGTTGAAGATGAGATGCTTAAGACTTTCAATATATTGAGTCAGGAAGCATTGAAAGTCACTATGGAAATAAACAACAAGTACCATACCCCTGAAGAAATTGTTGAATTATTTTCAGAACTCACAGGAAGAAAAGTTGATAAATCATTCAGACTTTTTCCGCCTTTCCATACAGATTGCGGAAAGAATATTAAAGTTGGTAAAAATGTTTTTATAAATGCCTGCTGTAAATTCCAAGACCAAGGTGGAATTGAAATCGGAAACGGAGTTTTAATCGGGCATAATGTAACGCTTGCAACATTAAACCATGATGAAAGACCTCAGTTCAGACAATATATTTATCCAAAACCGATTAAAATTGGTGACAATGTTTGGATAGGTTCTAATGTTACAATTTTACAGGGTATAACAATAGGTAATGGTGCAATAATCGGGGCAAATGCAGTTGTAACGCATGATGTTCCAGAAAATACTGTAGTCGCAGGTATTCCTGCTAAAATAATAAGGAAAGTAGAGGTGTAG
>CADCPD010000114.1 GCA_902803265.1 uncultured bacterium
TTTCAAGTTCATCTGATACTATTCTGTCAGGATATTCAAGTGCTAGAGTGTTGTAATATTCTTTGAAAAAAGTTTCAAAGTATTCTGTTTTTTCTTCTGATTCTACATCATATGTAAAGTCTTTTTTATCTATCAATCTTCCTTCTCTTATCATCATTATTACTATAACAAGAATTCCTTCTTCATGTTTTACAGAGATTACATCCTCGTTTAGTTTTGTATTTTCATAAACTACTTTTTGCTTTTCCAGTGTTTTTTGCAGATCAAGGTAGCTGTCTCTTAGTCTTGCTGCTTTTTCAAATTGTTCCGTATCAGAATATTTTTGGATTTGCTCCATTAATTTTTTTAAAAGTTCTGATTGTTTACCTTTTAAAAACAGTTCTGCCTGCGCAATTAGGGCTTGATATTCTTGCGAAGAAATTTTACCCTGACATGGTGCCATGCATCTTCCAATATCATAATAAATACAAGGTCTTGATTTAAATTTTGGTGTTTTACATTGCTTTAACGGAAATAATTTTTTTAAAAAATCTAGTGTAGCATACATAGCTCTTGCAT
Organism: uncultured bacterium; assembly: GCA_902803265.1. GTDB lineage: Bacteria > Cyanobacteriota > Vampirovibrionia > Gastranaerophilales > Gastranaerophilaceae > UBA791. The sequence continues at coordinate 559 of CADCPD010000114.1, forward strand.
CAGTGTATGGCCCGTAAAATCTGCCTGTATCAGGATTAATGTTCTTCTTTCTTACAACTGTAATTCTTGGGTATTCTTCATCTGTAATTAAAAAATACGGATATTTTTTGTCATCTTTTAAAAGTATGTTGTATTTTGGTTTATGCTTTTTTATTAATTGTGATTCAAGAATAAGAGCTTCAGCTTCTGAATCGGTCAATATATATTCTAATTTTTCTATATGAGAAACTAAAACTTGTGTTTTTAATCGGTCAACATTTTTTCTGAAATAGCTTTTTATACGTTTTTTTAAATTTTTTGCTTTACCTACATAAATTATTGTTCCGTCCCTATCATAATAGAGATAACAGCCTGGTGATTCTGGTAAAACTTTTAATGTCTGAGCCAAATTATCGTTCATAATAAAGAATTATATCACGCTTAACATTAAAAAAAAGTTAAAAATAAGAACAAAAATATTCTTGGTTATATCATATTAAATCTGGATATAAAAATACTTGTAGTTGATGATGATTCAGCTATTAATGAGCTTATAAAAGTTAATTTGGAATTAAGCGGATATGAAGTTATACAGGCATATGACGGAATTGAAGGCTTTGCTCTTGCAAAACAAGAACTTCCTAATGCTATAATTTTGGACTGTATGATGCCTGATGTTGACGGTTTTACAGTTGCACAGAGAATTAGACAAAATGATGAAACAAAAGAAATTCCAATTTTGATGTTAACGGCATTATCTCAGTTAAAAGACAAAGTAAATGGGTTTAATATAGGTGTTGACGATTATTTATGTAAGCCGTTTGAAATGGAAGAATTGCAGGTACGTTTACGTGCTATATTAAAAAGATCAAGACAACTTCCTGAATCAATGACAAGCAGAGAATTGCTAACACTTGGAGAAATAACACTTTTACCGGAATCATACAGTGTAAAAATTGGAGAAAATATTGCTAAATTAACTCCAATAGAGTTTGATATTTTTAATTTATTATTTCAAAATCATGGAAATATGGTTTCATCATCAAAATTACTTCAGGAAGTTTGGGGGTATTCACCAAATGATGACGTTGAAACCATTAGAGTACATATTAGACATCTTAGAAGTAAAATTGATAAAATTGCTAACGGTAAAAAATATATAGAAACTATTTATGGCGGAGGATACAAATTAAATATTTAGTATTTATTCATCTTCATTAATGCTTAAAACAGCCATAAATGCTTCTTGAGGTACTTCAACACGACCTACGGCTTTCATACGTTTTTTACCGCGTTTTTGCTTTTCAAGAAGTTTTCTCTTACGTGTAATATCACCGCCATAACACTTATCAAGGACGCTCTTTCTTAGTGCTTTAATGTTTGTTCTGGCAATGACTCTGCCTCCGATTGCAGCTTGAATAGGAACTTCAAAAAGTTGTCTCGGAATAATTGTTTTTAATTTTTCTGTCAATTTTTGTCCGATATAAAATGCATTATCTTTATGACAAATTACCGAAAGTGCATCAACAACTTCTCCTGCAAGCATTACATCCAATTTTACAAGACTAGATTTTTTATAATCATGGAATTCATAATCCATGCTAGCATAGCCTTTAGTTCTTGATTTTAATTGGTCATAAAAATCAGTAATTACTTCACTCAATGGAATATGGTATTCAAGGTTTACCCTTACTTTGTCTAAATAAGTCATATTTACAAATATTCCGCGCTTAGATTGAGTTAAATCCATTAAAGTTCCGGTATATTCATTTGGAGCAATAATATCAACTTTTACATATGGTTCTTCAATAAATTCTCTTTGTGCAGGCGGCGGCAGATTTGCAGGGTTATCGATTTGTAAAACTTCACCTGTTGTTGTGTGAACGTGATAAACTACTGATGGTGCAGTAGTTACTAAATCTAAGTCGTATTCACGCTCAAGTCTTTCCTGAGCAATTTCCATGTGAAGCATACCAAGAAAACCACATCTAAACCCAAAGCCTAAAGCACTTGAAGTTTCAGGTTCAAAAGTAATACTACTGTCTGATAATTTTAATTTTTCCAAAGCTTCTTTTAAATCATGATAGTCTTCATTATCAACAGGGTACAAA
>CADCPD010000115.1 GCA_902803265.1 uncultured bacterium
ATTGAAATACAATGCTACTCATGAATGTGAATATATAAATAATAATTGTGTTTTGAAACAATCATGTAGCGCATATACAGGCTCTGATGAAAATTGGTGTAAATCGATTATTCCAAAAAATGTGTAATGGTGGGAGCTCAATGTACTGAAACAACAAAAAGCTGTGAAGAATATGAAAAAGGAAAAAATGATTGCCAATCTTTAAATGCTGGTGATGATAAAAGATGCCTTTTAGATGTTAATGGTAAATGGTAAATGCAAACCTCATTATTATGCTTGTGAAAGTTTTACTACTGATGTAGATGAAACAAAATGTAAAGCAAATATTCCAGCGAATGGATCAGATAAATGCATTTGGGATAATTCATGTAAAACAAAGCAAAAGGTTTGTAATGAAATTGATTTTTATTTTAGTGATTGCTTAAACTTAGAAACATCTGATGATACAAATATGGTTTGTGTTCCTACCACAAATGGCTGTAAAGAACAATATAGAAATTGCGAGATTTATAATACTAAGGCCCAAGATAAAAACGAAAACGATTGTAAATCTTTATTAATATATTCTGAAGATAAAAATTTGGATGGAAGATCTAAATGTGTTTTTGATCTTGAAACAAAAACATGTTCACAGGAAAATAAAGGATGTAGCGATTTTTCTCAATATAGTTGTAGTAGTTATATACCAAGTAATGATAATAAAAGATGTATTAAAATAGGAGATAAATGTGAAGAAATATTTAATACATGAAAAAATTTTGCCTTATAATACAGATAATTCTAACCTAGATGAATATTCAAAATGTGTTTGGAATGGATCTAAGTGTCAAAGAGAGAAAAAAACTTGTTCAGAAATAACTGATGTAAGTATTTGCTTTAATCATGAATTGGATGATACTAATAAAATGTGTGTTTATGATCATAGAATCTAAATGCAAAGAAGAATATAAATCATGTTCAAGTTATAATAATGTCCAAGGTAGAAACGAACAAGGTTGCAAAGCCATTACCCTATATAATTCAGATAAACAAATTGATTATTATAATGTCTGTATTTATAATGAAAAAGGTTCTTGTACGGAAAAAAAATTAGAAAAATGTGAAGATTATGATTCAGGAAAAGATACATTATATTGTACAAAAATAAAATTAAGTGTAGGTTTAGAATGCCAAATTAAAGATAATAAATGTATTGAGCATTATACTTCATGTCCAAAAACTTCAGATAAAGAAACTTGTTTAGCTAAACCACATATAACATTTAATAAAAAATGCGTTTTTGATGATGACCAAAAAAACTGTTCAGAGGTAATAAAAGAATGCAGCGAATATGAGAGGTTAGATAAAAATTCTTGTTATAATTTTGATGCTTTGGATACAAATAAAAAATGTTTTTTAGAAAATAAAAAATGTGTTGCTAAATATATATATTGCGAAAATTATGAAGGAAATGATAGAGCAATTTGCCAAGGGATTATTCCTTTCAATTCAGCAGGTGTTTCTTTAGAATATACTCATAAATGTATATTGAATAGTAATAATAGATGTGAAAAAGCAAAAAAAGAATGTACAGATGCTAAAACTTTTGAAGAATGTAATTCTGTTCTTGCTCCAGATGATATTAATAAAATGTGTATTTTTAAAGAAGGGAAATGCCAAGAGCAATATAAAGATTGTGCCACATATAATGGAAATGGAAAAGAAGCGATTGAAAGATCTGTATGTGAATCAATCATTTATAAAAATTTATTAGAATCAAAGACATGTCAATTCAAAGAAGGAGATACAAATACCGATGCCTCTTGTGTAATAAAAGAACAAACATGCTCAGATTTAAAGCCAAAATATTATGAAATTGATTGCCGTAACTTTTCTCCTGCTTCTTCATTAAATAAATGCTATTTTTCAAATAATGAATGTAGAGAAACTAAAAAAACTTGTTTGGAATTAGAATCAGAAACTGGTTTATCAGAAGAAGAATGCAACGCAGCTCCTACTTCTGATTCTAATGGGAAAAAGTGTATATTAAAAGAAAATCAATCTGGTTGTGAAGAAGTTGAAAAGGAAAATCAAAATATAATAACAA
>CADCPD010000116.1 GCA_902803265.1 uncultured bacterium
TGGGTATCCAACCTGAAATGATTTTGAATATGTTAAATCCATACACATTACTTGGTTTTATTGCCGGTGGTGCTGTTATTTACTGGTTCTCAGGTGCTTCTATGCAAGCTGTTACAACAGGTGCATATTCAGCTGTAGAATATATCAGAAAACATATTAAGTTAGATTCTGAAGAACAATCAGCTAACATTTCTAATTCAAAAGAAGTTGTTAAGATTTGTACTCAATATGCTCAAAGAGGTATGTGGAATATCTTTATTGCATTATTCTCATTTGCATTAGCATTCGCATTCTTATCAGCTCCTTTAGGTGAAAACTTACACCCAGTATCATTCTTCGTAAGCTACTTAATTGCAATCGCAGTATTTGGTTTATTCCAAGCTGTATTTATGGCAAACGCAGGTGGATGTTGGGATAATGCTAAGAAAATTGTTGAAGTTGACTTAGCTGAAAAAGGAACACCTTTACATGATGCAACAGTTGTTGGTGATACTGTTGGTGACCCATTCAAAGATACTTCTTCAGTAGCTATGAACCCAATCATCAAATTCACTACATTGTTCGGTTTATTAGCAATGGAAATTGCTATTAACCCTGCATTCCAAAAATATGCACCGGTTGTTGGTGTTATATTCTTGGTAGTAGCATTAGTATTCGTTCTAAGAACATTCTATGCTATGAGAATTCCTGAAAGAAAAGACTAATTATTAGTTTTATATAAAGGAGAAAACGGACGGCTTTTTAGTCGTCCGTTTTTATTTCTTTACAATTTTTTTGTAAAGATTAAATATTTTTTATGGAAGTCCATACAAAAAAATGACATAATAAAGGAAGTAGCCCGTTGAATAAACTTTCTTAAAAAGAAAGGATATTTTTATGGGGAAAACTTCATCTGTTAATGTGGCTGTACCTTCATTTTCAAATGGTTCAGTATCTGTTAATGGCGTAAACAAAGCTAATGTTTCTAAAAAAGGTGATACAATAAGTTCAAATTATGATATGGATGATTATGAAAAAGCCATATATGATTATGCTCAAAAAAACATTTCAGAAAAATTACCGGAACTTAATTTATTTGACTTGAATACCCGAAAAGATTTAAATTCTCAGGTAGAAGCTTATAAAAATCAGGCATTACAAACCTTAGATAGTTTATACAAACCAATGATTAAAAATCTTACAAATGATATAGCGTCTCGTTTCGGAAATCTTGATAATTCAATGTTTTTGGATAATTTAAATTCTATTGAAAATAACAGAGCAAATGCTATGGCGGATTTGGTACAAGATATACAAACATATAAATCGGATTTATATAATAACGAACTTGCAAACAGATACAATTATATTAATTTATTAAATACACTTGTAAACGGTTCAAATAATAATATATTAAATTATCTGGCTTCTGCTTTATCAAATTCTAATTCAGGCAATTCTTATAATCAGGCTGTATCAAGTATGATAAACAGGGCTAATAATAATTCAACAATGAATTTGAGTAATTTATCAACAATTGCGTCTTTATTAAAATATCTGTAGTAAGCAAGCATTTCGAAATGTATTTATTTGGGGGTGATAGTGGAGTCATCCTCTTTTTTTACGTTATAATTATTTTATGAATATAATACAAGAATTTGATACAATTGCTGCAATTTCAACGCCTTTAGGTTATGGCGGAGTAGGTGTTGTAAGAATTTCCGGTGATAAATCGTTAGACATTATTGATAAAATTTTCAAAGGTCAAAAAATAGAAAATCATAGAATTTCTCATGGATTTATAAAAGACGGAGAAAAAATTTTGGATGAAGTTATTGTGTTATATTTTCAAAATCCGCAGTCATATACAGGTGAAGATGTTATAGAAATTCAATGTCATGGCGGAGTTAATATAGTAAAAAATATTCTGAATCTTGTTTTAAAAACTGGTGCAAGAATGGCTGAAAGAGGTGAATTTACAAAGAGAGCCTTTTTAAATAAAAAACTTGATTTATCGCAGGCAGAAGCTGTATGTGATTTGATTCACAGTAAATGTGATAATTTTTCAACGGGTGCAGTTAAGAACTTGCAAGGAAAATTATCAGAAAAAATTTATGAAATAAAAAAAGAAGTTTTTGATATTTTGTCAAAAATTATAGCAGGAATTGATTTTCCTGAAGAAGTTGCAGAGCCCGAGTATTCATATTTGATAACAACTTTTGAAAATATAATAAAAGAAATTGAAACAGTTTTAAAATCATCAAATACAAGTAATATTTTAAGACAAGGTATAAAAGTTGCGATTGTCGGCAAACCAAATGTTGGTAAATCTTCAGTATTTAACAGTTTATTGAACATAGACAGAGCCATAGTAACAAATATCGCAGGAACAACAAGAGATGTTTTGCATGAAACACTTGATTTGGGTATTCCTGTTACGCTTATTGATACTGCGGGAATAAGAGATGAAAACAGTGATGATGTGGATAAAGTTGAAGAAATAGGTATAAATTATTCTAAACAGTCCATAGAACAGGCTGATTTAAGTTTGTTTGTCTATGATATAAATCAGGGTTTACAAGAAGAAGATAAATTGATTTTGGATTTATTGGAAAACAAGAAGCATCTTGTTATAGCAAATAAAATTGATTTGAATAATAAAAAAGACGAAAAAGTTTATAATATATCTGCCGAAACAAAAGAGGGCATTGAAGAATTAAAAGAAGCAATAAAAAATATAGTTTGTGAAATATCTCCGGAAAATCTTGAATATGTAACGAATTCAAGACAAACAACATGTCTTCAAAGAGCCAAAGAAGCTCTTGAACAAGCTTTAGTATCTTCAAAAGAGGAACAAATACAGGATTTAATATCTATTGATGTAAAACAAGCTTTGTTATGCCTTGATGAAGTAACAGGCGAGGTTATAACCGATGATATTTTAAATAATATTTTTGACCATTTTTGTATCGGAAAGTAACATTGAATTAATTTATTTTTTTTAAATATAATTCCTCATATAAAACAGCAACTAATGTAGCTAGAGCCGGAGCAAATATTACTCCTACAACTCCAATATATTCAGCAGCAATGAACAAAAATAAAAAAATTACAATCGGATGTATATTCATAACTTTGCTAAAAATATAAGGTCGAACTACGTTATTTTCAATTAATTGAGCAAGTATGAAAATTCCTATTACAGAAAGAATTACAGTTGTTCCAGATTCATAAACAGCAAGGACACATATGATAAAAGCTATGGTAGGACCTATAATAGGTATGATATCCAAAACTCCTGCTAAAACTGCAAGTAAGAGTGCATAAGGAATTTTTAGTATTAATAAACCAATTAACATTACTAAAGAAACACTAGACGATGTTGCTAATAGGGCAATTACGTATCCTCCCATTTTATCGGTTATGATAGAGCCTACTTTTATTGCTTTTTTACGCAAATTAGGAGGAAATGATTTAATACAATAATTTTTAATAATTGTTTTATCAGAAACAAAATTAAAAATTATTATGACTGAAACAAGTAAATACATGCAGGCTTTTCCGATATTTTTCCCTATATCTATAGCATGTGTAAATAATTCAGACGATGATATTGAAAGCTGACCCATTATGCTGTCTGCATCATCAGCCAAAAAATGAAGGTTTTTTAAAACCGGAAGTCCAAAAATAAATTCATCAAAATTATCAATATAGGTTGGTAATTTATCAATAAACATACTAATTTGATTAAAAGATAAAATGCAAACGGGTACAAAAACAGCAAGTATTAAAATTAAAATACCTAATGTAACTATATCTGTTGCAATACCTCTTGGTAATTTTTTAGATAAATTATCAACAATAGGGTTTAGTGAACATGAAATAACAAAGCATGCAAAAAACATCATTGCAATGCCTTTGCAAAAGAAAATGAAAAATAAAAATACCATTAAAATTAAGATAAAAGTTATATTTTTAAAAGTTAAATATTTTTTGAAAAAGGTTTCAAACATCGAAAATATCCTTTCAATAAAATTTTTGTATTATCGTAAAACACTTAGAATAAATTTATTATATAATAAATAACATGATAAAAAAGATATTTTTAACGATACTAACAATTTTTATTTTTAATTCTATATCTTGTTTTGCAGAGCAATATAAACGAGTAGATTTAAAAACAGCGACAGAAATTGCACAGAAAAATAATTTAGATATTAAAGTTTCAAAAATGGATGTTGATATCGCGAAAAATGAAATAAAAGTTTCTAACAGATTGCAAAATCCGTCAATTGTTTCAAATTGGAGTTTTGGAAAAGCTGGAAAAGGTAATCCAAATCAAATTGGTTTATCTCAAACTATTGAATTGGGAAAAAGAGCATCAAGAAAAAATCTTGCAAAAGTTAATTATAAGCAAGCAACAGATGAATTTGAACAGCAAAAATTTCAATTAAAAATGGATGTTGCTGAGGCTTATGTAAAATTGGTAGTCGCAAAATCTATTCTAAAAAAATACGAAAGACAACAACAATTTCTTGAAGATTTGTTAGAAATGTCGAATCGTAATGCTAAAAATAAAAAATTAGATCTTGATATAATTGAAGCGAAAATTGCACTAAATCAAATAATTACAGAAGTTAATAAAGCAAAAACAAATTCTAAAATTGCACGTATTGAATTTAATAAAATTATAAATTCTTTGGATGGGTTGTATGATGCTCAGGATGACGAAATTAAAAAGGAAAATAGTATCGACGGAATAAATATTCCTTCCGTAACAAAGGAATTACCTCCGTTTAACACTATTGAAGGTTCTGCAATAAAAAACAGATATGATATAAAAATAGCAGAAAATAAAATTAATATAGCTAATAAAAACTTGTCCGTAGTTGTTAGACAAAGAATTCCTGATATAGAAATTGCAGGTGGTTACGGATATCAAGCAAAATGTATGTCAGATGATGAAACTTTTAAATCAGGTGCATTTTTAGCTGCAAATATAGTTAATCTTCCATTATTGTATGCATATAAACCTGAAATAAAAAATGCAAAGTTGGAAGTTGAAAAGGCAAAAACTAATTATATTTCAACAGTTAATAAAGCTAAAAAAGATGTTGAAATTGCATATGCAAGGTTTGTAACCGCACAATTGAATTTGAATTGTTATAACGATAAAATATTAAAAGATTCTGAAGAATTATTTATTCTTTTTGAAAAAACATACAAAGTACAAAAGTTTGATTTTGCAACATTGGCGGCTGTTGAAGAATCGTATCAAGAACTTGTTGAAGGTTATTCAGAAGCGTTATCTGATTATTATGTAAGCTGGATAGGTTTTTTAAGAGAAATAAATGCAGAAAATTTCTCTTTTGAAAATGAAAATTTGTAGGTTAAAAATTTTGTGGACAGTGCAAAATTGTTCATGATAAAATTTGTTTATGTTTACGGGTATTATAGAAGAAATAGGAATAGTAGCAGCTTTTGATAAATTATCTCATGGTGCTGATTTGAAAATATCTTGTAAAAAAGTTTTAGATGATATAAAAATTGGTGACAGTATTTCTGTTAATGGTGTTTGTACAACTGTTATTAAATTTGATAATACCTCTTTTGGGGTAAATATTTCTGATGAAACATTAAAAATTTCTAATTTATCTAACCTAAAAACAGGAGATTTAGTTAATTTAGAAAGAGCTTTGAAGCTATCAGACCGATTATCCGGTCATATCGTATCAGGACATATTGAAACGGTTGTCAAATACTTACAAAAAGAGCAATTAGGCGAATTTTATAATATATTTTTTGAAATTCCTTTTGAATACCGTAAATATATGGTTAAAAAGGGCTCAATTACAATAAACGGCATAAGTTTGACCATAGCAAATATGGATGAAAAATACTTTTCTTGTGCTGTTATTCCTCATACTTTTGAAAATACTAACTTGAAAGAGTTAAAAAATAGTGATATTGTAAATATAGAAACAGATATTCTAGCCAAATACACTGAAAATTTTATTATTAAGAATAAAAAGAGAGAAATAACAAAGTCTTTCTTGGAAGAAAACGGATTTTTATAATGGAAGATAATACAAACATCTTTAATACAATAGAAGAAGCTATAGAAGATATAAAAGACGGCAAATTGGTTATTATCGCAGATGACGAAGACCGTGAAAATGAAGGTGATGTTGTTTGTGCGGCAGACAGAGTAACTCCTGATGTTATAAATTTTATGGCTACAGAATGTCGTGGATTGATTTGTCTTGCTATAAATAAAGAAAGAGCAAAAGAATTGAATTTATCTCCAATGGTGGCTAAAAATACGGAATCAATGAATACCGCATTTACACAGTCAATAGATGGAGCTATGAAATACGGCGTAACAACAGGTATTTCAGCATTTGACAGAGCTAAAACAATTCAAATTGCTGTAGATAAAAATTCGAAACCTGAAGATTTAAGACAACCGGGACATGTATTCCCGTGTGTGGCAAAACAAGGCGGCGTATTGGAGAGAACCGGTCACACAGAAGCTGTGACTGATTTGGCACGACTTGCAGGCTACAGCGCAAATGGTGTTATGTGTGAAATAATGAATTCTGACGGTACTATGGCAAGACGTGATGATTTAAAAACCTTTGCAGATAAACATGGACTAAAATTCATAACAGTTCAAGAATTAATTGCCTATCGTCTTAAAAAAGAAAAGTTTGTTGTAAGAGAAGCTGAAGCCTTTCTGCCAACGCAATTTGGAGAATTTAAAATATATGGCTATAGAAATTTATTAAATAATCATGAATACGTAGCTCTTGTAAAAGATACGAATCCTGAAAAAACACCAATTGTAAGAGTGCACTCAGAATGTATGACAGGTGATGTTTTTGGAAGTTTGAAATGTGACTGTAATGCTCAATTACATTCTGCATTACAAATGATAGACAAACATGGAAACGGTGCAGTTATATATATGACGGATCATGAAGGTCGTGGCATTGGTATTATTAATAAAATAAAAGCCTATCATCTTCAAGAAGAAGGTCAAGATACCGTTGAAGCTAATATTTCTCTTGGCTTTCGTTCGGATTTACGCGATTATGGTGTAGGTGCTCAAATTATTTTAGATTTGGGTTATAATAGTTTTAATCTTATAACGAATAATCCTAAGAAAATAATCGCTCTTAAAGGTTATGGACTTACAATAAATGAAATTGTTAAAATTGAACCTTATATAACTCCGTATAATAAGCGATATATGGATACAAAAAAAGAAAAAATGCATCATTTTTTATAAGGAAATGAAATATGACAGAAGAACAAAAATATGAAGTACAACCTATAACAAGCAATTTATATAAAATATTTCAAGGCGTATATAATGACTTTAAAAGTAAAGCAATAAGTGAATATATGTTTGAATTGCCGCCTTTAGAATATGAAGAATTTATAGATGCTATTGATAAAAACTATATGAAAGGTATTGTTCTTTTAGAAAATCATATACCAACAGCATTTTTATTATATACCTTAGCAATATCTGAAGGCGTTGAATTAAATTTAATACATTGCTTAGGTGATGAAGATGTGGTGACTAAAAGAAAACTCTTGGTAGAACACTTTTTAGAGCTTACTAAGAAAGAAAGAAAAGATAAAGTCGTTTGTTATCCTATGATTGGACCTCAATCAGATTTTGCATGTGATATTTCGTTTTTTGGTTTTAAATTTGTAGGTCTTGCAGTTTTAAGATTTTTATTTAATACTCAAACTTCTGAAAATATATTGCGTTCGGTAAATTTAAATCCATTAGAAGATTGTTATGATATTCAAACGTGGGATGATGTATATTTTGAAGATGTTGTAAGAATAATTAATTCTACATTTAAAACAGCATCAGATGCTCTTTTTGATCCGAGATATAAAAGTTTAGAAGGGACAAGAGATATTTTAGATAAAATTGTTCAAAATGTTTATGGAGAATTTTTAAAAGATGCAAGTTACATTTTGTTATGTAATAAAAGACCTTGCGGAGTTTGTCTTGCGAATATAAATGGCACTGTAGCAAATATTCCTCTTGTTGGCATAGAAAAAGAACATCAAGGTAAAGGTATTTCAAAACATCTTGTAAAACGAACTGTGGAAACCGTACTTGGCTGGGCTAAAAAAGGTGAACGAAATATAACGGAATTAAATGTAACAAGCGAAACAAATAACATTCCAGCTTTAAAAATGTATAGACATACCGGTTTTAAAGAAGATTATACATACCCTCAAGCATATTTACCTGTTTCACATTTTAACCGTTAGGGCATAATAATACTATGGTTGATTTTAATATAACTGATGTTCTGCGTAAGTTTAACAGGCAGAACATTAACGCGAGAATTGATATTCAAAAGCCCGCTGTTGCCAATGACGGTCAAGGTGGAAATAATACTCAATCTCTAGTTCAACAGCTGCAGTCTAATCTTATTAAAAATATGCAGCAACAGATTTTGCTGCCTCAAAATGTAAAAATGAATAATCTTGCAAGTGTAGACAGATCTGTTTATATAAAAAATTTATTAAAGTTGCCTGAAAATATGTCAGATTTACTTATGGCATACGGAAATAATAAGACGGATGGAAAACAAGTTACTGAAAATTTAAATCAAAATCAACAAATTTTGCAAAATAATAAAGGTCAATTACAACAAAATTTGCAACAGCTTCAAAATTTTGTACAAAATCAACCTCGTTTGAACCAACCTCAACAGCAGGTAATGCAACAAACACAATTGCCAATACAATCTAATATGCCTCAGCAACAAATTGTGAATGTTCAACCTCAAGTTCAGCCTCCATTTGTACCTCCTAATGAAAGAAATAATGATGGGCAAAAGGTTCAGCAAGATAGTCAACAAGGTAAAAATCATCAACATGGAAATAAAGAACAAAGTGAAGTTCAAAAACAGCCTAAACTTCCTCAACAACCTTCTGAATCTTTTGCAAAGACTATGCAAGGGGTTAATAATGCGGTAAATCGTCCTGTGCCACAACAACAGGCACCTGTACAAAATCAACCGCAAGCACAGCAACAAGTTCCGCAACAGCAAGCGCCAGTACAAAATCAACCGCAAGTTCAACAATCTGCTCAACAACAAGCTCCTGTTCAACCTCAA
>CADCPD010000117.1 GCA_902803265.1 uncultured bacterium
CTGATATAAGCACAAATAAAAATGATTATGGCGCAAATTGGGAACAAGGTGCATCATTTGCAAACTGGAATATGGCCTATAGCTTGGCTCATGGTGATTCGGCTTCTGTTTCGGGAGCTGTAATTGTTAGAGTTATTGATGATGTTGTTAAAGCAAATGTAGAAAATGTAAATTTAACAGGAACTTCATTAACGATATCAGCTAATGACTATACAATAATGAATACAATTGCAGGTCAATTCTCTCCTGGTAATATCGGGGTTGGCGGAAATGCAATTATTGTTGTAGGAAATACCGATACACAAGCAACTTTAGTAAATGGGACTCAAACTCTTACCGGTGATTTGAATATAATGTCTAATACCCAAAAAGATTCTCGTACTGTTATGATTGGCGGTAGCGGTAGCGGTACTGTTGCCGTAAATGGTGCTGCTTATGTTGATGTGATTAATGATAAAACAAAATCAGGCATTGTAGGTTCAACAGCCAATGCAGGCAGTGTTTTAGTTGATGCTATTCAAAAAAATACAAGTTTAGGTGTTGATTTGTCTGTTGCCGGATCAGGTACTGCATCAATTGGAGGTATTTTATACTTAAATTTATTCAATGATACTACAGAAGCACTTATCGGAGATAATTCTTTAAATAGAACAACCGTAACTGCAAACAATAATATAACCGTTAAATCTGATTCTGATTATGAAATGAGAGAATATCTTGTTTCTGTTGGAGCCTCAGGATCTGTTGCTGTAAGTGCTTTAGCTATTGCAAATGTTATAGATTCAACTGTAAAAGCAGAAGTTGATAATACAGATGTTACTTCTACAAACGGTAAACTTGATGTAAAAGCTTATAGAGGCTTGAACAGAGATAAAAACGATAAGACAGCATTTTTCCGAAATTGGTTTAAAGGTACAAGTGCTTATACATCTCAAAATACTACAATAACTTCAGGTGATTTAAGTGCAATGGCACCATTAGTCGGAGCATTAAATGTTGCAGGTTCAGGAGTAGGCTCAGGCGCCGGTTCAATAATTGTTAATAAAACAAGAGGAAATTTAACTTCAAAAATTGATCATTCAAAAGTATCAACATCTCAAGGTACTAATATTCTTGCACAACAAGATTTTGTAAACTTTGATACTGTTGCTTCTGTTGCAGGTGCAGGAGTAGGAGCAGTAAACTTTGCAGGAGTTATTAATTCTTTAGAAGAAACTGTTAAAGCAGAAGCTTCTGATGTTACTGTTACGAATGGTTCTTTAAAAACTGATGCAAAATCAAATATAAACTTTAATCAACTTGTATTAGCAGGTCAAGGTGCGGGTACAGGTGCTTCACTTGGTGTTGTTGTTGATATTAACGATATAAACGACAATGTTTATTCTTATGTTACAAATACAACTACAAGCACAAATACACAGGCAGATGCGGCTCATAATATAATTATTAATAATATCTTACTTGCAGGCGGAGGCGTTGGTACTGGTGTTGCAGCTCAAGCTGTTCCTCTTATTAATAAATTCAGAGGTGCAACAGTTGCAAGAATAAACGGTTCTACGATAAACGGCGGTAATATTACATTAAATTCTCATGACTTTATTGATAATTTATCTGCTGTTGTTGGTGTTGCTGCAGCAGGAGTGGGCGGTAATGTTGCAGGTTATGAGGTAGCAAATGTGTTATCAAATAGTACCAGTGCATATATTAGTAACTCAACCATAAACACAACTGGAAATGTCGGAATCGATACTTATTCGCTAATTGACAGTACAAATGCAATTTTCTCTGCAGGTATTATTGGTACAGGTGCAACTATACTTGCAAACGTTATAATAAATGATATACATTCTTATGTCTCAGGTTTTATTTCTAATTCAGAAATAACAAAAGCAGGAAATGTTGAAATTACTGCAAATATTGACAATGGCAACCATACATACAGACATGACAGCATAACAAATACAACAGGTAATGTGACATTTGCAGCAACAGGTGCCGCATTGTCAACAAATGTTATTTATAACAATTACAAAAACAGAGTACAGACATATATTGATAATACAAGTTCTGAAGAAGTCGGATCTGTTACAGTAAAAGCAAATTCTGAAAGAAGACTTGATAATACTAATATTGGTATAGGTGGAACTGCAATAGGTGCAAATGTTGGTGTTAATGCGATTTCTACAAATATTGATACATCAACATATTCATATATTGATGCACAATCTAAAACAATGGATAATGTTGGTGCAATAACATTACGTTCTAATGACGATACTGATTTAAAAAATATAATGGGCAATGTAAGAATAGCAGGGTTAGGTGCTGCGGCCGGTGTTAACCTTGATATGACAACATCAAATAACATTGTTAAATCAGAAATATTATCAGCAACTAATGGTCAAATTAATGCAGCCAGTGTAGATATTAAATCTTATAATCTTTTAGAACTTGATAAAACAAATGTAGGCGTTTCACTTGGTGCAGGAGGTCTTGCTGGAGATTATGTTTTAATTAGAACAGGTAAAAGAACAGGTACTTATGATAAGAGTGAACAAGACAGTTCGTTAGTTGCTGCAATAAACAAAGTAAATAGTAAATACACCCCTACAGCAACTGCAGCTGATATTGAAACAGGTTCTATTTCAAGAATAAACGGTAATTTAAAAACTACCGGTAATATTGCTGTTAATTCTGAAAGTAAAATTAAAGGCAGAGGTGATAACGATAAGCTCAGATTATCAAATGTTACGGTAACAGCCGCACTTGGTGCAGGCAGTGTTGGCGTAAAAGAAGTTAATTTAGCTTCTAATACTGATGCAAGTATTACAGGCGGAACGGTTCAAAGTACGGGCGGTAATATTTCAAGTAATGCAAAAAGCACATCAAATGTTGATATAACTAATGTTGAAGTATCTGTTTCAGGTATTAACTTCTCTGGTGGTTCGGCAATATATAAAAATTCATCAGAAACAACATCAAAAATAAAAGACGCTACTGTCAAAGCAAACAATATTGATGTAAATTCTGAATCTACAAGTAATTCAAATGTTGATGCCACATTTGTTACAGTAACAGGTGGAACTCTTGTTGCAGTAGATTTAGCAGAAAACACAGATAACAATAAGAGTGTCGCTCTTGTTACGGGCAATACAAATATTGATGCAACAGGTAAATTAACACTTCATTCAAAAGCAAATACAGATTTAAGTTCAAAAAAACAAACAGTCAGAGTTTCAGGTGCGGATTTTGTAAGAGTTTCAAAAAATGAAGTTAATTCATCAACTATTTCAAGAGCAATTATAGAAAATGTAAACGGAACGATTAATACAAACGGTCTTGATATAATAACAGATTATGACAAAATGAATACTCTTAACAAAACAAATGTTGTTGCTGTTGCTTTAGGTGGTATTACATCCGTAGATAAGACCGGTGCATTTATGAATTCAAACTTTAAATCAGGTATTGATAGCCCGACAGGTCTTATTTTAAATAATACAGGCGATACAAATATAATTACAGCAAGAGATAATGGTACAAACGGTATGGTTTCAAAAGGTGAAATCTACAATGTTAAAGTATCTCTACAAGACTTTGCAGCCGTAACAACTGCAAATGCACAAAATACGGCAAAATCAGAAACCGTATTAAACTCTAATGAATTTACAACTAATAACTTAAATATAAATTCATACTTAAATTCATCTGCAAAAGCAGAAGCAACAGGAACAAAAGTTGCAGTCGGTATAAGCGTAAATGCTGTTACTGCTGAAGCAAAAGATTCTGCTACATTAGATTTAAAAATTGCAGGAAATAATACAGTTCTTAATGATGCCGTAATTAGGGCAACAAACAATGCTGATGTAAGTACGGAATTAAGTGCATTTAACTTCAGCTTGTTAGCAGGTGGTGGAAGATCAAGATTATATTCAACATTAACAGCTAACACCACAGGTGATATTGGCGGTAATTTCAATACTAAAACTGCAACAATAGATATTAATTCAACAAGAAATTCAAGAATCAGTAAATCATCAGGTGCAGGCGGTATTATTGCCGTAAATGATTCTGAAGCAAAAAATACATTAACAGGTTCGTCAATATTGACAATTGACGGTTTATCTACTGATAAAACAAAAGGCATAAATCAATGGAATATAGCTAATAGATCTACTAATACTATGGATGTTGTATCATCAGACGGTTCAGGCGGTTTGATTACCGTATCAGCATCAGGTGCTAAATCCGAATTTAATACCCATACTGAAACCATTGTAGAAAATGCAAATATTAATTCACAAGATGATGTCGGATTTTCTGTTGAAAATAAAGGAGTAATAAAAGACACTGCTACAAATTCTTCAGGCGGCTTTATTGCGGTTAATACTCAAACTGTGGACAATAATTATTTCTCATCAGCAAAATTAACAATTAAGGATTCAAAAGTAGAGTCAAAGAACCTTGAACTTTCTGCTCATTCTGAATTAAAAAGTCCGTCAGATATGCTTGAATACAGAGGAAGATCAGGCGGTTTTGTTACCGTAAATTCTTTAAATGTAACAAATACCTTAAATCAGTCGAGTGAAATTGATATACAAAATTCGATTTTACACGCAACAAATGATGCTGTAATTCACGCATTAACTTCGTCTGAATTTAAACAAAAAATTGATTCAAGATCAGGCGGTTTTGTTACCGTACCAAAAGCAAAAACTTGGCTTAATTCAAATAACAGAAATACCGTAACTTTGAATTCTAATTCAAAAATACTGGCTGATTCTAAACTTAAAATTGATTTTAATACAAACAGTAATCTTCAAACATTTTCAACGGCGGTATCAAGAAACTTTGCCGGTGAACCTTCTGCGTATTCTTATCTTACATTAGTAGTTAATAATATGTTAAATAATAACGGTTCGCTACAAGCAGGTGAATTGGTAGATATAGACTTTATGAATAATTCCGTAAATGATTTAACGCAGTATGCCTTTGCAGAATGTCATGCAGCGGTAGCAAAAACTGATGAAAGAGGTCTGTTAACAAGAACAATTAATAATACTTTAATTGTTGCTGCAAATGCGGATATAACATCCGGTCAAAATGTTAATATCAGTTATTTAACCGGAACAGGACATGAAGGCAGTACAGTAGCATATAAAAATGTATATTATGCTCTTTTTGGTATTCCTATAGAAAAACGCGGTAATAAATCACAGATATCAAACTCTCATTCAAAGGCTTTAAAACTTGACGGAGAAATTGTTGCCGGTGCAGGTAACAGTAAATACATAAAAATTGACAGAGATGGAACTGTCAATATGAACGAATCAAAGGGTGTTTATGATAAAGATTATACTTTATTTGATAATACTCAGGCTGATGGTGCAACAATTAAAGAAAATACATTGGCTTCGATTGATTTACAAATAGAAAATGTTACTGTTCAGCTAAATAAAGTTAATTCTCAGATTGAGAATACAGAAAACATAATTGCAGGTATAGATTCTAAAATCAATCCTATTCAAACAGAAGTAAACAATATAAATACGTTGATTTCTGAAGGAGCAACATACAAAAATATTCAAACTGAAAATAATAACAATGAATTTTTCAGTATCATTGATAATGATGTTAAAACAGCTTCAGGCATTTCAGATCAAACATATGCTTTAATTGTACAAAAATATAATGCAAAACTTACTGAGGTGCAAAATACAAATGC
>CADCPD010000118.1 GCA_902803265.1 uncultured bacterium
TGCTTTGGCTTGGTTATGGAGATTAGTTGCTCCTAGAGGCGTTAATAATCCAAGTATTGATGCGAGTGGTGAAGATTCAAACTTATTTGATATAAAAAGTGAAGGTGTTGGTTCATTTTGGCCGTTTGCAACCGGTAAAAGAGTTGATTTTGCTAATATTTTACTTGAACAATTTATGCAAACAACAAAAACAAAAAATATCCTTATTCCAAATCAACATATTGGATGTTGGAAAGTCGGCTTTATGGCTCAATGGGTAATAAGAGAATACCTTGCACGTAGAGGACAAGCTTCAATGAAGAAAATTAATCTTCATCCTGCAAGACATCCTTTAGCAGGTTATATTCCTGAGCAAATTCACGTTGAAGGTGTTGCTTTGTCCAAAAAATTCTTGGATGTAACTGTTCAGCCTGAAGTTGGAACAGAAGGCTATGATGCAGGAGCAAAGCAACTTGAAGAATTCTTTAAAAGAGAAACAAAATTGTATCTTCAAAGTTCTTTACACCCTTTAGGAAAGGCTATTATCGGATGTTGTTTAGATAATGGTACATTGGATGACTATGAAAAAATTATTCCGGGTACTTACTAATAAATAAAAGAAGGTTAAAATGACTGAAGAAAAATATATACATTTTGTAGATGTTACAAACCGTGATGGTGTTCAAACCTCAAGATTAGGTTTAGCAAAATTACAAAAAACTATTATAAATCTTATGTTAAATAGTTTGGGTATAACCCAATCAGAATTTGGTTTTCCCACTACAAAACACGAACTTAATTATTTAAATGCTAATCTTGATTTGGTTGAAGCTGGAATAATCACCAGAACAAAACTCTCAGGTTGGATGAGAGGGATTGCGAAAGATGTTGAGGAGTCTTTCAAAAATTGTCCTAAACTAAAATATGTTAATTTGTCTGTCTCAACTTCAGATCAAATGATTCAAGGTAAATATAAAGGATTAAAATCAAAAGAAGACATTATTGCATTAACAAATGAAGCGGTTGAATGTGCGAAAGAAAAAGGTGCCGTTTCAATAGGTGTAAATGCAGAAGATGCTTCAAGAAGTGATATTAATTATTTGATTAAATGGGGCTTAAACGCAAAAGAAAAAGGTGCAAACAGATTCAGATATTGCGATACGTTAGGTTATGATGATCCTCAAACTTCCTATGAAAGAATCTTAAAAATAGCTCAAGAAACAGGAATGGATATTGAACTTCATTATCATAATGATATCGGAATGGCGGTTGCAAATTCGGTAATGGGTGCAAAAGCAGCTATTGATAGTGGCGTTAATGCATATATCAATACAGCAATAAACGGTATGGGCGAAAGAGCGGGTAATGCCGATTTAATTTCATGTTTGCTTGCTGTTTTAAAATCAAGCGGTTTTAAAGATAAATACCAAATTGATAAACAAATAGATTTATCAAAATCATGGAAACTTGCAAAATATACTGCTTACGCTTTTGGGTTACCTATTCCTATAAATCAACCGGCGGTAGGAAGCAATGCTTTTGCTCACGAATCTGGAATACACGCTGACGGAGCTTTAAAAGACAGAAGAAACTATGAACTTTATGATTACGAAGAACTTGGAAGAGGTGAACCTGAAATCGTAGAAACAGGAAGAATGATTACAACTGGTGAATATGGCGGAATTAAAGGCTTCAGAAATGTTTACGAAAAAATGGAACTTGAATTTGAAAACGAAGAAGACGCAAGAAATATTCTTGAACTTGCAAGATATGCAAATGTTCATACCCAAAAACCTTTAACGGATGCCGAATTAAAATTCATTTATTACTATCCTGAATTTGCGGCAAAAATTATGACGGTAACTCCGTATTATGAACCGGCTCACGCACCAAAGAGCAGAAAATATCAAGATTTACTAATATAAAATAAAACAAAGAAGGCTAAAATGGGACAAACAATAGCAGAAAAAATTATATCAAAACATGTCGGACACGATGTTAATGTCGGAGAACTTGTAATTGCAAAAGTAGATGTTGCAGCCGTACAGGACGGAACAGGACCTTTAATGGTTAATGAATTTAAAAAACTGGGCAAAGATAAACTTGCAAATCCTGAACGCTCAATTTTATTTATAGACCACGCTGCACCAAGTCCGAGAAAAGAACTTTCAAATACTCATACAGTTTTAAGAAATTTTGCAAAAGAATATGGTGCTGTGCTTTCAGAAGTCGGTGACGGAGTTTGCCACCAAAGACTTGTTGAAACATTTGTAAATCCTTGTGAGATTTTAGTGGGTGCTGATTCACACACTTGTACATCCGGTGCTCTTGGAGCATTTGCTACAGGAA
>CADCPD010000119.1 GCA_902803265.1 uncultured bacterium
GCATAGGTCCTTCTGCCGCATCAACAATAAGCAAAGCTCCATCTACCATCCCCAATACACGTTCAACTTCACCTCCAAAGTCTGCGTGGCCCGGTGTATCTACAACATTTATGTGGTAGCCTTTGTAATCGACAGATATATTTTTTGAAAGAATTGTAATTCCTCTTTCTCTTTCAAGGTCGTTTGAATCAAGTACGCAAGCCTGAACTTGTTGATTTTCTCTAAATACGCCGCTTTGTTTCAACATACAATCTACCATTGATGTTTTACCGTGGTCAACGTGTGCTATTATCGCTATATTTCGTAATTTTTCTATGTCCATTTCTAATTTCTCCGTGGGGTTAAATCTGTAATTTGCTATTCATATTTCAGCCGTTTTTTAGTTTACATAAAAGATATTCTATATTCAAGCCTTTATCAGAGATTTTATATCAACTTCCGTAAAATCTTTTATTACTTTTGAAACTTTATCTTTGTGTTTAAACATTTCGGGTTTTTCGTTTAACGCAATTATTGTTCCAATATTTGCTGCATTTGCCGCACAAATCCCTGAATAAGAATCTTCAAATACTAATGTTTCTTCAGCTTTTAATCCTAATATTTTTAGAGCTTCCAAATATATATCCGGATGAGGTTTGCCTAATCTTTTTCCGTCATCGTAGATTATTTTTGAGGTATCAAACCATTTATCAAGTTTAAATATTTCTATAAAGAATTTTACATTATTTATTTCCGAACCTGTTGCGATTGTGCTTGGAATATTATTTTCTTTTACATAATCCAAAACTTCTTCTGCTCCTTTTACCAATTTTATGCAATCAGGATTTTTTAATACAAGTTGTCTGTAGCATTCTTCTTTTTCCCAAGCGTATTTATCGACTTCTTCCAGTGTTGGTTTTCTTCCTATTGCATACTCAATTATTTCGTTATTACTTCTTCCGAACATATAATGTTCGAGTTCATAATCATTAAAAGGTGTACCTCTTAATTTTGCAGAATATTCAATCCATGCAATTTCGTGCAATTTTGTATCATTAAAAAGTGTTCCGTTAAAATCAAATATTATTCCTTTTATATTCTTCATAATGTTCTCCGTTTTACTTAAATTGTACTATAATTAAATTATGTTGAACAATAAAAAGAAGAAAAAGTTTACCTTAAATACTAAAAATTGGGGTGTGAATATTGATAAGAATGAGTATAGAGAGATAATACTTTCTAACTCAAATCATCCGGAGGACTCTTTAAAAAATAATTCTAAGAAGCAATAAAATAATTTATTTTGCGCTTAAAGAAATATTATAATATGAATTATTTAAATTCCACTTTAAGTTTTTTTATTTTTGATAAAAGTCTTAACCCAAGTATTACGCATAAAAGAATGGATGTTATGCTAAAACCTATCCAAAATCCAAATAAATTTTGACCTTTTACAATCGCAAAATATGCCCCTATCGGCAGCCCTACAATTAAATAGCTTATAAAGTTAGTTATCATAACTATTTTTGTGTCTTTCAAACCTTTAAATATTCCGCTTAATGTTACTTGTAAACCATCCGTTATTTCAAATATTGCAAGTAATATCATTATAGGTATCATTATTTTTATTAAAGCATTGTCAGATGTGAATAATTTTATAATTTGAACAGGGAATATTGCAATAATAATACCGCATAAGAGCATAAAGATTTCTGATATAAAACAGCTTACAAAAGAATATCGTTTTATATCTTCTAAATTTTTTGCGCCGTTTGAATATCCAACTTTTATTGTTGTTGCAATAGATATAGACATTGGAACCATAAATGTTGTATTTATTATTGCTATTAAAATACTTGCTGCTGCCGCGTATATTCCGTCTATTCTACCCATAAATACTGTTATTATATTAAATGCCAAAAATTCTATACAAACTGCCAGCGAAATCGGTAACCCTATTTCAACAAGGCTTTTGTAGTAATCTGTGTAGGCTTTTTTAACTATTTTTAATTTGAATTTATAAAAATAAAATATAAGAACGGCGAGTCCCATAAAGGTTCTGGATATAACCGTTGCCAAGGCAAGTCCTGCTTCTCCCATTTCCGGTATTGGTCCTGCTCCAAAGGCTAATACCCAGTTAGCAATCAAATTCACAAATATTGCTATTATTACAACTAAATTTGGTATGAAAACTATTTTGTATGATTGAAGAAATTCTTTCATTGTTTTGAAAAGGTAATCTCCAAACGTTGAAAAAGCAAAAATGAATGTATAAATATTCATCATTGGAATTATTTTTTCATCAAAACCAAGTTTTTTAAAAAAAGGTATGACGCCAAGTATTGCCAAAAAACTGATAAAGGCAAGAATTTCCGCAAATTTTATTGACGGAATAAGATAATATTTTGAAGCTTTTTTTGCTCCTAATCTGTTTGATAAGTATGCAGAAACACTACTAAGCATTCCTATTCCAAACATAAAAATTATACTTGTTATTGCTCCTGATATGCTTACTGCTCCTAAAACTTCAGTTGAATATCTTGCAGCAACAAATACATCTCCGACAAAAATAAATGCAAAACCGATTCCTCCCATAAGTATTGGAAAAGTTAGGTTTAAGAGTTCTTTTGCATAAGTTTTAAATATTTTAAAGTTCAAAAGATGTTCCTTTACTCATTATTCTGTCATATCTAAAATAACTGTAGTAAGGATTTGCTTCTGATACACTGTCTAAATATTTATTGTAGTTACTTTTAAAATTACTTGTATTTTTGTTAATGTATTGAATGGAAATAATAGCTTCCTGACCCATTGTAACTCTGAATATGTCGCATTGAGATTTTATAAAATCATTTGATGCTATACATCTTGTAGAAATTGCATCATTATTAGATTTTTTTATTGTGACATAATGGCTGGTATTATTTTTTTGTTCTAATTTTCTGGTTAAAGAGGCCATAAACGTATAGGCATTTCCTCTAAAATTATTAATTTTATATGAGTGGAAAATATATGATTCTGTCCAATTTCTGTAATTTTGTCCGGGAGGAACAAATTGAACGATATGTTCGTTTCCTCTTGTTTGGTTATATACTTTTACCCATTCTCTATCATCGTGAAATCTGATAATGACAGTTTGGTATGCATAGCAAATTCCGCTAAACATAAGAACTATTGCTAATATACTAAATATAATTAAAAGGTGTTTTTTGTTTTGCATAAATAACTTCCAATTTATCGTTTTC
Organism: uncultured bacterium; assembly: GCA_902803265.1. GTDB lineage: Bacteria > Cyanobacteriota > Vampirovibrionia > Gastranaerophilales > Gastranaerophilaceae > UBA791. The sequence goes on from CADCPD010000119.1 coordinate 3,225, forward strand.
TATGATTTTTTTTATTGTTTTTAAAACAGGAACTTCGCTTTCAAAATGTCCAATATCAATTAAAATAATATTCGCAGAATCTGCTGTATGATATTTTATATCACCGGTTATAAATGCGTCATAACCTTTATCTTCAGCATCCTTGATAAATTCGCTTCCTGCTCCTGCACAAATTGCAACTTTTTTTACAAATTTTTTCTTGTTATTATTGATATATCTTACATTTTTAGAGACTTTTTTAATTAGTTTTAAAAGTTTTTTTAATTCTATTTTTTCTTTTAATTCAATGTATCTTGTAAAATCATCAGTTTCAAAAAATTTTACATTCAAATTTAGTGTTTCTATTAGGGTATCAGTGGTTCCGCCCTTAGCTTTATCTAAATTTGTATGCGCGCAATACATTTGAATATCTTTATAGTTCAGAGGAACTTCAAACAAGGGATGATGAGATATTATCATATCGCAATTATTTTTTTTTGCTTGAGCAACAATATCTTTATTAATAGTAAGAGCAAGCATTATTTTATTAGCATCTAAAACCGCTTCGTTATCAACAATCCAGCCTGAACAATCCCAGTCTTCCTGTGTATCAATGGGTGCAAATTTTTCTATTAATTTTACAAGTTTATATTTATTCATTGTTTTCTTTTCTAAAGATTTCTTCAAGTTTTAAAACTGCATTTTCAACGGTGTCATTAATAACAATGTAATCGTATTTTTTAGAATTTTCTTGTTCCTTTTCAACGCAACTTAGTCTTTTTTGAATGGCTTCTTCACTTTCTGTGCCTCTGCCAATTAATCGTTTCTTTAGTTCTTCCATCGATGGAGGAGCTATAAAAATTAGAATTGTTTCCGGCATTTTTTCTTTTATTTGTAGCGCACCTTGCGTATCAATTTCGAGCAATACATTTTGACCGTTTTTAAGAGTATTTTCTACAAAGTCTTTTTTCGTTCCATAACAATTGCCTGAAAATTCAGCCCATTCTATAAATTCATCTTGGTTAACGGCCTTCATAAAATCGTCTCTTGTTGTGAAAAAATAGTGTACACCGTTAATTTCACCTTCTCTTGGATTTCTTGTAGTTGTAGAGATTGACAACTTTATATTATTATTTGTTTTTAGAAGTTGTTTAATTACTGTGCCTTTACCAACACCAGATGAACCTGATATTACAAATAATTTATTCATATTATTAATATCCTTTTAAACTTCTGCCTTTTCTTCTTCTGTTTGAACTTCAGATTCCGCTTTTTGGAGTTTTTTTGCTTTGGCAGAACTGTATGCCATAATAATCAAGCACATCATTATACCAATAATTGAAGATGAAATCCAGAATATGACTGCACCAAGCCATCCATTATTAAATTTTGCCTGGAAGAAGTCTATCATAAAGCCTGTTCCTGAAGCTGAAAGTACAGCTCCGACATATCCAAACATTCCGGCGAAACCAAGAGCTGCAGAAGCTACTTCTTTAGATGTGGCTTCAAGAGCGCAAACACCGCCCAATAACAATTGAGGTCCTGCTGTAAATGCTCCGATTAATGCTGCAAGAATGTAATCAAACGGATCAAATGTATTTATATGGAATAAGAATAGGCAAGTACCTAACCCAATAAAGAAAATTATATTGATAGGAATTCTGCTTCCTGAACTTGAACGGTCAGAGAACCAACCTGCGGCAATCGCACCAACCGAACCTACAACAGCTAAAGAACTTAATTTTGCAGTTGCAATTGCCAATGTATCACCTTTATATTCCATTAAATATTTTACAAACCAATCTTCCGTACCAAAACGAATTACATAAACAAATGCATATGCTATTGAAAGTAACCAAAGAATTTTGTTGCAAACAATGTATTTTCTAAACATTTCAAAATAAGACATAGATTGTTTTTTTTGTTCTTCTTCCGGTTCATCTACTTTTTCATTCTTGTAAATATCAATATCAGGAAGCCCTAAAGATTGTGGTTTATCTCTTAATCTTTCAAATAGCCATAATGCGGTAATTATAACTATAATTGCTTCAATTCCGAATGCTGTTTTCCAGCCGAAATGACCAATTAAAATACCTGATAACATAACTGTAGTAAATACGCCAAGTTGGTGAGATGTTGACCAAATAGACCATTTTGTTGCTCTTTCTGATTTAGAAAGCCAATAAGACAGAGCTTTTGCAATAGGCGGGAAAATCATTGACTGGAACCAACCGTTAGCACCCCAGAAGAATGTTAAAATCCATAAAAGAATTGTTGATGATGGTAAGCCAAAGAATGAAACGTGTCCCGGAGTTATAAATACTGCACTATAAGCAAAACATAAGTTTGCAATAGCTGAAATTATCATGGCGGTAGGTAAAAATGTTCTAACGTTACTTCTGTCTGCTAAAATACCGTTACAAAATTTACCTATACCATAGGTCATATAAAGTGATGATCCTAAAATACCAAGTTGAGTATTAGTATATCCTAAATCTTGTCCTATAAAAGGCAAAGCTACAGCAATGTTTTTTCTGCATAAGTGAGCAATAATATATGCCAAATATACAGAATAGAATATTCTGAAACTCCAATGCTTGTACATTTTATCGACTTTTTCTTTATCTTGAATTTCTTCCTTTATTGGTGGTTCTTTAAAGTAATTTACTATAAAATTTGACATAATTTATTTTTCCTATTTATTATTTTTTGAAATATGAATATTTTTAGTTTCAGAAATTTCATTACGTGCGTTTTGTAAAATCTCTTTTTGTTCAGGAGTAAGACTATTACTGTTGCAAAGTCTGTCTATAAATCCGTTATTTAATTTAACAGCTTTTTCTAGGGCTCCGATATCATCAAGAACTTCTTTTATATCTTTTAAATTATAACTGTATGATTGTTTTGATTGATAAGAAAGAGTTTCCCCAGTTTGAGCGGTTATTGATTGTCCTCCTAGTTCAAAATGCAATTTGAATATTGATTTTAAATCCTGTAATTCTGATTGCATAGTTGTAACCGCATTTTGAATTCTTACAAATCTTTCAAATAAATATTCAATATTTTCAAGTTGAGATTCTTCCCACTTATTTTTTTGTAAATAAAGTTTTTTTAATGCAGGGTAGGCAAGAGCTAAACCCATAGTATCTGCCATTGCTCTATGGTGGTCTTTGAAATCTACGTTAAATCTTTCACAAAGATTTTCCAAGCCGTGTGAATCTAAATCTGGATAAACTTCTTTAAACATGAACTGAGAATCGATGCGAGGGTTTTCTAAAGGTTTGTCAAAACATCTCATTGATGCTTCGTTTAAGAATTGGTAATCAAAAATAGCATTATGTGCAACAATTGGATAATCGCCGATAAATTCCATAATCTTGGGCATAACATCAGCTTCTGTCGGCGCATCTTTTACCATTTCTTCAGTAATTCCATGAATTGCTATTGATGATTTTCTTATATGTTGCTGCGGATTTATAAGAGTTTGGTATTCATCTTTTATTTTTCCGTTTTCTAATCTTACTGCAGCAAATTCAATAATTCTTTCTTTTGTAAAATCTAATCCTGTGGTTTCAGTATCCAATACTATTTCTATAACTTTTTTTCTTGCCATTTATTCTTCCAACTATTGCGCTAATATATTGTACAATAAAAGAGTAACACAAAAATAAAATTTATGGTAATATATAATATATTAATTGGGAAAAGGAGAAAAACATGTCAAGCGCAATGGATGTAAACGAAAATAATTTTAAAGAAGAAGTTGTCAATTCATCAGTACCTGTTTTGGTTGATTTTTGGGCAACTTGGTGTGGACCTTGCCGTAAATTAGGACCGGTTCTAGATGAAATTGCTACTGAATTCGGTGAAAAGGTCAAAATTGTTAAAGTAAATACCGATGAAAATTTAAATATAGCCAAAGAATATTCAGTATCAGGTTTGCCAAGTTTGCTTGTGTTTAAAAATGGTGAACCAGTTGAAAGAATGGTTGGTTTAATGCCAAAATCTACAATAGTAGGAAATTTGGAAAAACATTGCTAATTTCCAAACGAATATATGTTTTTAAAAAAGGATAGTTATCTTGTTTAACTATCTTTTTTTTATTGAAAAATTTCAGAAGTTAATTTAAATGGCAAGCAGAAAAGTGGTGTGGGCTAATTTCTTTAAGTTCAGGAATTTCACTATTGCATATTTGAGGCAAACAATAGCTGCATCTGGGGTGGAATTTACAACCGCATATTTCTTGCTTAAGTGTAGGAGGCTGTCCTTTTATAGATGTAAGTTTTTTAAATTTATTTGACGGCAAAGCTCTTATTAATGCTGTAGAATAAGGGTGATTAGTCATTAAGAAAAAATCTTTGACATGAGCTTGTTCTACTATCCTACCTGCATACATTACACTTATTTCA
>CADCPD010000120.1 GCA_902803265.1 uncultured bacterium
AACATTTAAAACCATGTAAAATACCTTCTTTACCATAAGTAATACTTGCAGCATTTTCTCCAACTTTAACACCTTTTCCTAAAGGTTCAACGCCATAAATATTAACAGATTCATCATTTAAAAAAGCACTAAACATACCAATAGCATTAGAACCACCACCAACACATGCTACAACGTGATTTGGAAGCATACCAGCCTGTTCTAAAAATTGTTCTCTTGCTTCTCTGCCAATAACAGATTGAAAGTATTCAATCATCATTGGAAACGGATGTGGTCCAACAGCAGAACCAATTGCATACATAGCAGTATCATATTCTTTAGAATACGCAATAAAAGCCTCATCAACAGCTTCTTTTAAAGTCTTTGTACCACTCTTAACAACAACAATATTAGCTCCCAAAATTTTCATTCTATCTACATTCGGTTTTTCCTTTATAACATCAATTTCACCCATATAAATATCACAATCCAAACCAAGAAGAGCAGCAGCAGTAGCAGTAGCAACACCATGCTGACCGGCACCGGTTTCGGCAATTAACTTTGTTTTTCCCATTCGTTTTGCAAGCAAAGCTTCACCTAATGAATGATTTATTTTATGAGCACCTGTATGATTTAAATCTTCTCTTTTAAAATAAATATCAGCACCATATTTATTCGAAATATTTTTTGCATAATAAACAGGACTTGGTCTACCTGCATAATATTTTAAAAGATAATCTAATTCATCATTAAAAGTTTTATCATCTTTAGCTTCTAAGAAAGCATTTTCAATCTTATAAAATTCTTTTTTTAAATCATCAGGCAAATAGTTACCTCCAAAATTTCCAAAAAAACCTTCCTTATCAGGTACAATATTGTTTCTTATTTCTAAATTCATAATGTTATTCTCCTTTAGTCAAATATTTAGTTATAATGGCATTTTTGTTTTTAAGTATTTTTGAACCCCTAGTAACCTTACATAAACTTACATTTAAAGTTTTTGCAATATCACGTTGAGTTTTACCCTCACTAAGCATAGTCAAAATTCGCCATCGCTTAGATAATGTTTCCAGTTCCGATTCTGTCAATATTTCTAATATAAAATCTGAAACTTCATTTTGAGTTTTTAAATAACAAAATATCTTAGAAATTTCATTTATTTCAGACATAACTCCCTCATTTGTTTCTATCTATAGAAACATTATAAACATAAACTAATGTTTCTGTCAATAGAAACAAAGGTAAGAAAAATAAACAACAAAAATGGGCCAGGTAGGGTTCGAACCTACGACCAACGGATTATGAGTCCGCTGCGCTAACCACTGCGCCACTAGCCCAAAGATTTCTCTTATAATATTAAATTAACATAAAATATGAAAAATGCAAGTTTTTTATCATGCCAGCAAACAAAATAACAGAAAAAACAAATAAATAATAAATTTATTCATAATTAGATAAGATTGCATCTAATTCATCTTTCATAGCACTTTTATAGCTTAGCGGAGATAAAATTTTACATAAATCATGATACCCAATTAAACGTCTAATCAACATATCTTTATCTTCACCTTTATTCACTATGATAGCTTCGTTATCCGTATGGTTAGAAATTCTTTCATAATTTTTTAACACATATACTCTTTTTAATCTGCTTCTTATTTTATATGTAACAGTTACAGGGAGAGAAATACCTATAGATTTTTGAGGATATTGCTCTATTTCAATTATTTTTTCAATATCTATAAATATATTTTGCCCTTTTGTAACATCATAAACAATAAAATATACTTTGTTATCTTTATATTCAATGTCAACAGGATTAGCCAAAAATCTTTTTAAAGTATGCTTATTTTCTCTAAACGAAACAATAATTTTTAATGAGTCTTTTATATATTTTTCAAAAGTTTTTATTAAAGTTTTTTCTACATAGGTATATATTCTTGGCAGATTGATTTTACTAATGTCTAAATCTTTATAATAATCAGTTTTATCATATTCCAATCTGTTTTCAATTCTTAATAGCAAATCTGCAATATCTTTTTTGACACCACTTTCTTCAATATAATCTTTATACACAGAAAGATACTTTAAAGCATACAATGAAGTATCCTTAAACGAAAATGTAAATGGCAACTTTTTCAAAAAATACTTATTATCCTTACCTCGTTCAAGTTCAAAATTCAACGCTTTAATTGTATTTAAATATTTATAAACAGTTAACGGCGAATACGTCTTTGAATCAGGATCAATTGATTCTAAATATTTAACAATATCCATAACAGAAGCTTTGCTTTCAGACAAAAATTTTACCAGTTTAAACAATCTGTATGATGCAAATGTTGTAGTACTTTTTCTATTTTTCATTGTTATACAACTCTCTTATATTTTTAATAACAGAAATAACTTTATCTCTAAAATCTAAAGGTTCAAGAACGACACAATTTCTTCCTAAATTCAGGATATTTTGCATCATAATAAAATCGTTATCGGCCTCAGCTTCAATAATTAAATCATTACCTGCTACTTCAACAAGTTTTTCGTAAGCAGATAAAACATAGTTATCCTCATTTATATTTAATATTTTATATTTTGCTTTAAATTTTTCAAAACATCTTTTATCCGATTTTATTTTTATATCAATAATTTTAGATATTTTAGCTACAAGATAAAAAGCATTTTTATTTAAATCTAAATCTATTCCGAAAAAGTATAACTTATCATGCCTAAATGCCACTTTTTCTGCTATAATATTGTGTTCCTTTAATTCACCTGTTTGAGATTTATATAAAATAGTTATTTGACTTTTTAATTTGCAATACTTCAAAAGATCCTTTAATAAATTTTTATCAATACTTGATAATTTAGAAAGCTTTAACAATTCTTCTTTTGAAGAATCATCTTTTTCGTATTGCGATAACTCATAAAACAAATCATCAAATGCAAATAATTCCTTAAATGTAAGAGTAGAATATATTTTGTTATATACCTTTTTTAACGATTTCAAAGAAGAGTTAGAGATTTCAAGATTGAAAGGATGAGAAACTAAAACATATTTATTGTTAGATTTAGTTGTTCTTGAAATAACACAACCCGCATCTCTTAGCGCATTTATATCATTTCTGATGGTATCGTAAGAAACTTTATCTTTGATTAGAGGATTTTTGTCATAAGCTTCATTTATTTCTTCAACAGTATGTGGTGCATCCAAAAGTAATGAAAACAAGACAATAACCCTCATTCCAGTCATGTTTAACTGGAGTAAGTCTATATTTTTTTCTGATACTTCCATAGATGGATAATAGCATGTAACTGCAAATATGTGCAAATTTATTGTGTTAGTTAACAAAAAATTAAATATTTTGAAAAATTAAAAAAAAATGATTAAATAAGTCTATGAATTATATTTTTTATGGTTTGATTTTAATTTCAATAGTATTTGGAGCAATTACGGGAAAGCTAAGTGATGTTGTAAATGCTATACTTTCAGGAGCAGAGCTGAGTGTAAAAGTTGCATTTTCTCTTATCGGTATTATGGCTTTTTGGCTTGGCATTATGAAGATAGCTCAAGAATGTGGTTTGGTTAAAATTTTAGCAAAACTGCTAACTCCAATAACAAAAATTTTATTTAAAGATATCAAATCTGATAATGAAGCAATTGGCGATATTGCTATGAATTTTACAGCTAATGCTTTAGGGCTTTCAAATGCTGCAACTCCTATCGGAATAAAAGCCATGCAAGAGTTACAAGAAGTTAATAAAGATAAAACTTCTGCATCTGACGCAATGTGTATGTTTTTAGCAATGAATACGGCAGGATTTCAAATAGTTCCTGCAACTGTTATTGCAGTTCTTGTTTCTGTAGGATATAAAAATCCGACAGATATTATCCTCCCTGTTTTAATTGTTACAACAATAGCTTTTGTATCGGCAATCATAATTGCGCTTATATTTAAAAAGTTATGGAGGGTGCAATAATGGTTTCCATATTAAATGTAATTTCTCTGTGGATATTGCCTCTTATAATTCTAACGATTTTAACTGTCGGATTAATAAAAAAAGTTCCGATTTATGAAGTGTTTACAGAAGGTGCAAAAGACGGCTTTAAAGTAAGCATAAATATAATACCGTACTTAGTTGCAATAATTGTTTCTATTTCTATGTTAAGAGCATCCGGCTTTATAGAATATATAGGTACAATGTTCGGAGGGCTTTTTGAAGCTCTGAAAGTTCCTATCGAAGTTTTACCGATAATGATAGTTCGTTCATTATCAGGTTCAGCCGCATTGGGTGTATTTTCTGATATTGCGCACAATTTAGGTCCGGATTCATATGCAACAAAACTTGCTGCAGTTATGGTCGGAAGCAGTGAAACAACATTTTATGTTTTAGCTGTTTATTTTGGTTCTGTTGGTATTAAAAAATTCAGATATGCTTTAGTTACAGGTTTACTTGCCGATTTTATAGGGATTGTGGCAGCAATATTTGTATGTCACTTTCTTGTTTAGCATCAACCCAGCTTTGTGAATAACTTTCTTGAGTTTTTGAACAGAATACTTTTTTAACAACAACGGCAAAATTAATATCAAAGAAATTTATCTGTGGTAATCTTTCTACAGTATATTCATTTGAACCACAATTATGACAATAATTATCAACAGGAACAACTTTACCGTTTTTAACCATGCTTTTATGTTTCACACCACAACAAGCACATCTTGTAATAAACCATTGATTTTCAATTAACTCTCCACAATCAGGGCAGTACTCTAAATCTAAAGCCGGATTAACTTTTTCATGGTTACAACGGTGTGTGTTAAATAAAAAATCAAAAATCATCATAAACTCCTTAAATCATTAGCCAACATGTTTTGTTTAATAATAATTTTTTAAAAGTCAACATTTTATTTTAAAAAATATTTTTTTATGTTTAAATTTAATTAAAAGGTAGGTATAGGAGACAAGATATGACTGATATAGAAAGAACATTTGTTGCAATTAAACCTGACGCTGTACAAAGAGGTTTGATTGGTAAAATAATTACAAGATTTGAAGAAAAAGGTTTCAAAATTATAGCTATGAAAATGCTTGAAGTAACCAAAGAACAAGCAGCAAAACACTATGAAGAACACCAAGGAAAGCCTTTTTATGATGGTTTAGTAAAATTTATAACTTCAGCTCCTATTGTAGCAATGGTTGTAGAGGGTATCAATGCTGTAGCAGAAGTTAGACACATTTTAGGTGCAACAAATCCTGCTAATGCTGACGTTGGTTCAATAAGAGCAGATTTTTCACCAATAATGGCATGCAATTGTGTTCATGCTTCTGATTCTGTTGCATCAGGAGAAAGAGAAGCAAAAATCTACTTTGACGTAGAGAAAGAATTGTGCACAAACTGGAAAACTATGATGGAAATTGTTTTAGATGGACAAAAGTAGCGAAAAAGATTATTTTAGCTATGAATTAACGCACGTGGATTCTAAAACCGGCGCAAGGGCAGGTGTTTTAAAAACTCCGCATGGTGAAATAAAAACTCCGATATTTATGCCTGTTGGTACAAATTCATCTGTAAAAATGCTTACAAATCATCATTTGTACGAAACAAAAGCTCAAATTATTCTTGCAAATTCCTACCACTTATATTTAAGAGCAGGAACAAAAAGAATAAAAGAATTTGGCGGAATACATGGCTGGATGAATTGGGATAAACCTGTTTTAACGGATTCTGGAGGTTTTCAGGTATTTTCTCTTGCAGATTTAAGAAAAATAACCGAAGACGGTGTTCACTTTAGAGATCCGAAAGACGGAAAAGAACATTTTATTTCACCTGAAATATCAATGGAAATACAACAAGATATAGGTGCCGATATAATAATGGCTTTTGATGAATGTTCACCATATCCTTGCACATACGAACAGGCCAAACTTGCAATGGAAAGAACTCACAGATGGCTTGAAAGATGTTATCATTCAAAAACAAATCCAAAACTAGCTTTGTTTCCGATAGTTCAGGGTGCATTTTTTGATGATTTAAGAGCAGAAAGCGCAAAAGTTATATCAACATTTGATTCTGTTGGTTATGCAATAGGCGGTTTGAGCGTTGGTGAATCAAAAGATATGATGAATCACTTTGTTGAATTTACTGCACCGTTATTACCATCTAACAAACCAAGATATTTAATGGGTGTTGGAACGCCGGAAGATTTACTTGACGGAATAAAACGAGGTATTGATATGTTTGACTGTGTTCTTCCTACAAGAAATGCCAGACACGGTTCGTTCTTTACTTATCAGGGCAAGAAAAATATTAAAAATGCACAGTTTGCAGATGATAAATCCGTGCTGGATGAAAATTGTACTTGCTATACCTGTCAAAATCATTCAAAAGCATACATTAGACATCTTTACAGATGCGGTGAATCTACGGCTCAAACATTGCTTTCAATTCATAATCTTCATTTCTTGATAGATTTTTCTCAAAAAGCAAGAGAAGCAATTTTAGAAGACAGATTTGAAGAGTTTTATAACGAACACTACAAAAATTTCACAAAGAAAAAATAACAAAAAAGGATGTCCTTTGACATCCTTTTTTAATACCCTCTATTTTGTTTTTTAATGTTTATGCAATAATCTCTTTTTGTTCTTGAGAAATTTGTTTTGAAGCAGCATTAGCAATAGTTCCGTTTATCACACCGGTTGCAACACCAAGCCCTACACCTGCAGCAATAGCGGATGTAAAAGGTTTAGTTTTTGCTACTTTTGAAATAACATTGCTCGCAGCAACTACAAGAGCTGCACTTGCAAGACCAGCTACTGCACCAAGTGGTAAAACTTTTTTCAAAGATACTTTATCAATTTGAGCTTTTTCAAATTTATCTACCTTTGGCTCTTCATGACAACAGCAGCATGAACAACTTTGATGAACATGTTGAGGTGAATGACAAGAACAGCCTTCTTCACAACAGCAATTTGAATGTATTTTTGGTCCTATTTTAAACATAAATTTCCCTTCTGTGTAATTATATAAAAATGCTAATAAAAATACTTGCTAGGTATGTTAAGAAAATTTTACATAATTTTAAAAAATAATTCATGGTATAATCTGCTTATGAAGAATATATTTGAACAAAAAGTTTCATATTGTGATACGGATGCTTACGGTGTAGTTTGGCACGGTTCTTACTTACGCTGGCTTGAAATAGGCAGAATGTATTTTTGCGATGATATGGGATTAGATTTAGTAAAATGCCAAGAAAATAATTTGGTTTTACCATTGACTAATATTAATGTTAAATACAAATCACCCGCCAAACTTGGCGATATTATGGTTATAGAAACAACGTTTGCGAAATATTCAAAAATTAAATTAATATTTAATCAACGCATATACAATAAAGAAACCGGAAATACCTATATTGAAGCCGTAGTTGAAGCTGTTCCTGTTTCAAATGACGGTAAATTATACAGAAAAATGCCTGAAATATTAAAAAGTGCCTGCGAAAAATATGCGGAGGAACAATGCGTTTAAATCGTTATATAGCACAAGCTAACATTTGTTCCAGAAGAAAAGCAGATGAATTTATTCAAAACGGCCAAGTTAAAGTAAACGGTAAAGTTATTACCGATATGAGTTTTCAGGTTCGTGTAAAAGATAAAGTTTATATTGATGAGCATTTGATTCATCCGATGAATTTGCAATATTACAAATTTAATAAGCCAGCCGGATACATTACTACAATGGATGATGAAAAAGGCAGAAAAACTATTTATGATATTCTGCCGAAAGAATTACATCACTTAAAACCCGTTGGCAGACTTGATAAAGATTCAACAGGGCTTTTGATTTTAACAAATGACGGAAGCATGATAAATGCATTAACTCATCCGTCTCTGAAAGTTCCAAAAGTTTATCATGTAACCGTAAAAGGCAAAGTTTCAGACAGTGCATTTGAAAAACTTGCGCAAGGTATTGAAATTGAAGAAGGTAAAATTGCTTATGCGGATATTATTGTTCTTGAACAATCAAATAAAGAAACTTTCATGCAAATAACTTTAATGCAGGGAATGAATCGTCAAATAAGAAAAATGTTTGAAAAAGTCGGTTATGAAGTAGAAATTTTAAAACGTATTCAACATGCAACAATAAAGTTAGACGGATTAAGACGCGGAGAAGTCAAAGTTTTAAAACCAAAAGCAATAAGAGAATTGCAGGACTTTTTGAAAGGACGTGCCGATGCTTAAAGTAGCTATTACAGGAAATATAGCTTCGGGCAAAACCTTTGTTGAAACAGTTCTTTCTTCAAAAGGTTATCCTGTATATGATACTGATTCTATGGCTCACACAATTCTTGCAACATCTGTTGAAGTCAGAGAGGCTTTTAAAGATTATGATATTACTAATCACAGAGGTGAGATTTCAAGAGAAAAATTAGGTAATCTTGTTTTTGCAAAACCTGATTTGAAAAAACTTTTGGAAGATATCATTCATCCGGAAGTAAGAAAAGAACTTCGTAAAGTCTTTAATTTTTCAGGCGTTGCAGATATGATTTTTGTATCTGTTCCGTTGCTTTTTGAAGCAAAATTTGATGATATGTTTGATAAATCAATTCTTGTTTTTGCAAATGATGATATAAGACTTCAACGTTTAATGATAAGAAATGATTTAACAGAAGAACAGGCACAATTAAGAATAGATAGCCAAATGTCACAGGACGAAAAAGCTTCAAAAGTTGATTATATAATTCACAATAATTCGTCAGTAAAAGATTTTGAAAATGAAATTTTCAGCGTTTTAAAAGAGTTGGAAAATAATAAAGATTAGTAACAATTAGGGTTGAAGTCGTTAAAAATATATGTCATAATGTAATTAGCTTTACATAGATGATTATTTTGTTCCTACATTTTTAATTATCGGGAGACAAAGCTCTAATGACGGTGAAGTATACCCGCCGATTAATAATCGCCAGCGGGAAACGGATAAGTCAAGGCGGTCACCCACCTGCGAGTTTACGCAGGCAACAAAATCTCATTTGTGTAAAGTTTCTTTTTTTTGCGCTAAAATTCTCTTATGAATATTGGCGAAGAATTAACATTAAAAGTTGAAAAAATATCTTCCGAAGGTAAAGGTATTGCAAGACATAACGGTTTTGTTGTTTTTATCGAAAATGCCTGTCCTGAGGATTTATTAAAATGTAAAGTCACGCATTTAACAAAATCTTTTGCAGAAGCTGAAATTGTTGAAATAATTGAACCTTCTTCTCACAGAATAAAACCAATGTGTCCTATGCAAAAGATTTGCGGTTCATGTCAGATTCAGTTTATTGATTACGATTATCAAATAGAATTAAAAAAACAAATTGTTGAAGATACTAAAAAGAGTATTCTTCCGGATTACAAACTTGAAATAAAAACTCCGATAAAAAGTCCGGAAATACAGGAATTCAGACACAAAGTTCAGGTTCCTGTCAGAGAAACAAAAGTTTCAAAAAGATTACTTGCAGGATATTTTAAACCTAAAAGTCATGAACTTATAAATATTAAATACTGTCCTATTCAAACTGAAACATCTGATAAAATTATTGATTTTATCAGAAATGAAGCTAAAAACTTTAATATAAAAGGTTATGATGAAGATAGACATTCAGGCGAATTAAAACATATTGTAATTCGTTCATCAACTCTTAATCAATATTTGGTTACTCTCGTTATAAATTCAAAAGTTTTTGGAGAAAAATACAAAAAGTTTGCAAAAGCTTTAATGGAAAACTTTGATAATATAAAA
>CADCPD010000121.1 GCA_902803265.1 uncultured bacterium
ATAGATGTAAGAGAGATTTAAGAGAGGCAAGTAAATGGCACACCAATTATTTTCACAAGTTGTAGCTGATTATTACAAAGCTTCTTCTGAATCAATCAATTCTAAATCAAAAAAAGATATTAGAAGAAAATCATTAAAAGGTATTATGCAAGAATCATTCTTCCACGGTGCTAGCTACTTAGGCGCTAACTTCATCGCATAATCCTTAAACAAAATTTTAACACGAGGAAAAGGAAAAGGTATTTGTTTACATCAGGGACTTATTTAGTCCCTTTTTTATTGCTTGGTTAATATTTTAAAATTTTTCATGAATTATTGTAAAATTAATCCAAGTGATTTATTGATATTAATACAAAAATAGTTTATTATAATACTCGTAATGCTTCTATACTGAAAGCCTTAACTAATGTTTAGGTCCTTGAAATCAAGGATTTGTAGGTATAGGGGCGTTATTTTTTTCTAGTAATGGATTTTTAAATAACCAAAAATTAAAATTTTTATAACCATTTTTATCTGTATCAAAAATTAAGTTTTTTTTACCTATTTTATTTGAGATATATTGTGCAAAATCTTTTTTTACCTGAGATTTAGTTTTATCTAAATGTCTTAAATTATACTGAAATCCAATAGCACCCAATAACAAATCTGACATTTGAATTAAATCAAAGGATTCAGAATTAACAAAATCAAGACTTTTAATATTAATTATTTCTTTTTTCTTTCCGTTTTTGCCTTCGTATGGTAAAAGTAACCAATTTCTTATTTTTTCTAATATATTTTTTCTTCTTACGGATAATCTATCCATAAAAACATAGTAATCAATATTTTCTAAAGAATTTTCTTGTAAAAGCATATAGTAAAAAACATAAAATCCAAGTTCTTCATCGTTAAAAAGATTATATTTTAAACTTGTAGATTTTCTATCAATAATAATACAATTAAATTTTAAATTGTATTTAAAAAATATATCAATAAAACCAATATATTTGTCAAAACAATTTTTTGATAATTTTTTCCAATTAAATTTTGTATTATTTTTCCATCCTATTTGTTGTTTATATATTTTACAGTCATCTTTTACTTTTTCATATGTTTCTTCATCAATCCAAATACCACCAATAAGCATAAAACGTGCTTTATCAGTATTACTTTCATCTGTAAAAATATATGATTTCAAATTTGTCTCCTAGAAATTTAGTGCATTTTCTAAGTCAGAAATGATGTCTTCAACATCTTCCAAGCCGACAGAAATTCTCATAAAGTCTTCTCCAATACCACAATCTTGCATTTGTTCTGCGGTTAATTGTCTATGAGTTGTTAGTGCAGGATAAGTTATTATAGAACGACTGTCACCGATATTTGTTGCATGAATTAAAAGTTTAGTGCTTTCAATAAATTTTGTACCTTCTTTTTTCCCACCATTTATTCCAAAACTTACTATAGAGGATGCTCCTTTTGGTAAATATTTTTCTGCTAAATCATAGTACTTATTACCTTCAAGTTTTGGATAATTTACCCAAGTTACATTTTTATGATTTTCTAAAAATTCTGCTACTTGTAATGCTGTTTTAGAAACCTTATCCATTCTTAAAGAAAGTGTTTCCAAACCTTGTAATATTAAAAACGAATTAAACGGACTTATGCAGCAGCCTAAATCTCTTATTATTTGTGCTCTTGCTTTTACAATGTATGCAGATTTTCCAAAGTTTTCAACGTATTTTATTCCGTGATAACTTTCATCAGGTTCTGTAAGTTCAGGGAATTTTCCTGATTTTGCCCAATCAAAATTGCCACTATCTATTATCACGCCGCCCATACAGGTTCCATGACCGCACACATATTTTGTCAAAGAATGAATAACAATGTCTGCTCCAAACTTTATAGGTTGGCATAAATAAGGTGATGGAATAGTATTATCTACTATTAAAGGTATTGAATACTTGTGTGCTAAATTTGCCATAGCTTCAATATCTAAAACTTTTAATGATGGATTATTCAAAACTTCCGCAAAAATACACTTTGTTTTTTCATTAATGTATTTTTCAAAATCTTCTGTTTTTTCAGAATTAACAAGATGAACAGTAATTCCTAATTTTCTTAATGTAACATCAATTAAATTAACCGTTCCACCATACATATTTGTTGAAGCTACAACTTCATCACCAGATTTTAAAATATTTAAAAGAGCAATTGTAGAAGCTGATTGTCCAGAAGATACACATAAAGCTCCAACACCACCCTCTAATGCGGCAAGTCTTTCTTCTAAAACTTGTGTTGTTGGATTTGAAAGTCTTGTATAAATATCTCCATCTGCTTTTAAATCGAATAAATCGGCAGAATATTGGACGCTTTCAAAACTAAAAGCTGTTGTTTGATAAATAGGTACAGGCGGAGTGTTCTTATTATTTTTAGGTTTATGTGAACCTTGAACACAAATTGTATCAAATTTCATATTTTATCTCACATTCATTTTTATAATGTCTGAAACCCAAGGTATATAAGAATATTTACCCTGAAATGAAGTTATAACCAAATAAAATA
>CADCPD010000122.1 GCA_902803265.1 uncultured bacterium
ATATAAATTAGTGGATTTTAAAGGCGTACAAGTTATTTTGTATTTTTATCCAAAAGATAACACGTCAGGATGTACGCAAGAAGCATGTGATTTTAGAGATAATATCAATAGGCTAACGAATTATGCAACTGTTATAGGTGTAAGCCCAGATAGTATAAAAAGTCATAAATCTTTTAAAGAAAAACAATCCTTAAATTTTATTTTACTATCTGACCCTGAACATAAATTAGCCGAAAGATTAAATGTTTGGAAAGAAAAATCGATGTATGGCAGAAAATATATGGGTATTGAACGTTCAACATTTCTAATTGATAAAACAGGCGAAATAAAAAAAGAATGGAGAAAAGTTAAAGTAAAAGGACATGTTGATGACATAATTAATTTTCTTATAACAGAATAAAAATAAAAGGAGAAACAAATTAAATATTCATAGTCATTATCAAAATATTACTACCATCTTGATAATCATATGTAACTTTATCCATTGCTTGCTTAACCATAAAAATGCCAAGTCCGCCTATTTGACGTTCTTCTGTTGATAAAGTAATATCCGGATCTTCATGTTCAAGAGGATTAAATTCTTTACCTCTATCTTTAAACAAAATACTTATGTCCGTATCTGTATGATTAATAGAGATATCAACAGTATTTGTTTCATCATTTTCATATCCGTATCTTACAATGTTTGTAAAAATTTCTTCCGCACAAATTAATACACGTGATCGTTTTGTTCCGTCTAAACTAATTTTGTTACATATATTTTCAAGTCTTGAAGTTAATTCCGCCAATTCAGAGATTGAAGATTTTAATGTAAAGTTATAATATCCTTTATATTCCAGAGTTAGCATTGTAATATCATCAGGTAAACCATGTTTTGCAGCTTTTGAATATTCTTTTATTTCATTATTCAAATCAGTTAAAAGTTTATCTATAGGTGAAGAACCGTATTTATCTAAACACATTTTTACACCTTCTTCTCCAAATAAATCACCAAATTCATTGATAACATCCGTCAATCCGTCGGTATATAAAAATATTTTATCATTTGGTGCCAAAAATCTTTCTTCAGATTCATATTTTGAATCAGGAATACCCCCCAGTACAAAATTTTGATTACATACTAATTTTTCATAATTCATATTTTTTCTTTTTATAAAAGGAGGATTATGTCCGGCACTTAAAAACCTCAATTTTCCGGTAGAAAGCTCTAATGTACAGAAAAACGCTGTTACAAAAAATCCTTGTTCATTATTTTGGCAAAGTTCATTATTAACTTGTTCAAATAATTCTTCTAAAGAAATCTCTGTTTTCGCAAGATTTTTGATAACAGCTTTTGATTTCATCATAAATAATGCAGCAGGAATACCTTTTCCTGATACATCTGCAATAAGGAAAGCAAGGGTATCGTCATTTAAGAAGAAGAAATCATAAAAATCTCCACCTACCTCAAGCGCTGTCTCCATTGTTGCATAAATATCAAATTCTTTATGTTGAGGAAATGCAGGAAAAACACTTGGCATTGCTGTTTTTTGAATTTCTTTTGCAATTCTTAACTCAAATTCAGCTTGTTTTTTTTCTCTTATATATCCATCTAACGTTTCAATATAGTGTTTTAAATCTTCAGAGGTATGATTTAAAGTATTTGCGAGAACAGCAAATTCTTTAGGTTGGGCTATAGTCAATTTTGTATCAAGATTACCTTTACCAATTTCTTCAGCAGCCTTTACAAGTTTTTTTATTGGTCTATTTATACTTTTTGTCAAAAATACATAAGCAAGTATACATACAACTATATAAAAAGTAATTAATGCAAGAACTAAAACGGCAACGTCAAAATTTAACATTTTAAGCATTTCTTGTTTTGGTACAAAAAATGTAACTTCCATTCCGCTTACTTCATTTAATGTGAAAGCTATATATTTTTTACCATCATATGTTATTTCTTCTCCTGATTCTATATCATATCTAAATATAGGAATATTACTTAAAGATTTGCCTGTTAAAGAACTATCTTCACTGTAATAAAATATATAATCGCTTATTTCGTTTGAAAAAATAATAATACTATTTTTTGGCAATTTAAGAGCTTTAAGCTGTTGAATAAATTTTTCTACTTTCCAATCAACATGCACTATTCCAACCAAATTGGATTTGTTGTCATAAATTCCCCTTCCGCAAGCTAACATTAAATCATGAGAAAAGCTTTGAGGTTCACTTTTTGCAACAAGACAAGATATTGTTCCCTCTTCAGAATTTAGGATTTTATCTCTTAATTCTTTAAACCAAATTCGTTCCAAATAATTGTAATTTAATTTTCTGATATCTTTTATATCATAAATTCTATTTATATCATAATAAGCAGCAAGCTCTTTTTCATCAGGATAAACGGCATAAGGTTCATACCAAATACCACCGGTATTAACTTCTTCCTTACTATATATAGATTTACTATTTTCAAAAACATCTTTTACTAAACTATCTAGTCTTTCACTTGGTCCTTTATAAAAAAAGTAAACCTTACCTCGTTCTGCGAGTTCAGTTGCAACAAGACTTAAACAATTTATTGCTTTGTGAAGATTTACCTCTATTGCTTCTAGTCGAAACTTTAATTCTTCTATTTCATTTTTTTTGCCAACCGAATATCCAATATTAATCAAACCCAGTGTTACTGTTGATATAACAACAAGAAAAACTAAGGTTATACAAATAATTTTCGATTTAATAGTATTAAGCATTTTCTATCGTTAAAATTTTGCTAAATCCTGTCATATTAAACACATCCATAACAGCATCATTTGCATTTATTATTTTCATAACACCTTGAGAAAGCATTCTTTTTTGCAACTCTAAAATCGCTCTCAAGCCTAAACTTGAAATATATTCAACTTTTTCAAAATCAAGTATTAAATCTGTTATATTATCTAAGATGTCATTAACTTTTTCGCCAAATTCCATTGCTGTATTTGTATCTATTCTTCCGTCCACATTAACAATAACCGCAGAACCGTATTTTTTAGAAGTAATTTCCATTATTCTTTCTCCAAAAGTTTTATTATATTATAACACATAAGATTTATTATAACAACTTATGCATATTTATTGTATAATTATTGAACAAAAAGGAGGAAAGTATGATAAACGAAAAATTAGAAAAGGCTTTTAATGACCAAATTAATAAAGAATTATACTCTGCATATCTTTATTTAGCTATGAAATCAAAATTCGCAGAAATGAATTTAAACGGATTTGTAAACTGGTTTGATGTTCAAGTTCAAGAAGAACAAGCTCACGGTATGGGCATGTATGATTACGTTCTTGAAAGAGGCGGCAAAATTACATTAGAAGCAATTGATAAACCTGAAGTTAAAAGTGAAAATATTTTAGAAATCTTTGAACAAGTTCTTGAACATGAAGAATACGTAACTTCAAGAATCAATGCCCTTATGGATGTAGCAGAAGAAACAAAAGACAGAGCCGCTTTATCATTCTTGGATTGGTATTTGAAAGAACAAGTTGAAGAAGAATCGAATGTCGGTGGTCTTTTAGCAACTTTAAAATTAATAGGTGATGATAAAAAAGCATTATTAATGCTTGATAAAGACCTTTTAGCAAGAGTATTTAATCCTCCTGTTATAGGTTAATTATTAAAAATTTAATAAAATAAAACTGGATGACTAAAATTAAAATGGTCATCCTTTTTTTTCAGCTCTCTATTAATTAAATCCGTTATTGATACATAACGTTTAAAAATTCATTACTAACAGCATCTCTGTACCATTTAGCATGGTCAGATGTGTTAAATATATTATTATAATGACTTGCTACATCACCGTATGTCGATTTATTTTCACCATATTCCATTAATTCGTGAGTATTTTTTGCATATGGAGATGTAGGGAAAATGTCATGCATTTGCATATATGACGGTAATCTCCAACCTGCATCACGGTGACCGTTAAAGGCATTTTTAATTCTGTTTAATCTTTGTTCCAACGACATTTGACAATTATCATTATCATCAGAAATTACAGGTCCCGCAGCGTATTCATCATTCCATGATTGCTTATCATATTCATGAAGAATATTGTTAAAATCATCTGCTCGGCCCCAGTCATTGCCTGCAGTTAAACCCATTTCTCTGTTTCTTGGATGCATATCACATTTTTCGCCGACAAGAGCAATATCATTTCTGCCTGTTTTACTTCTTATTTGTTGTGTTATATATTGCATTTGCTGGAAGTTAGGAACTTCTCCAACACCGCAATAATAATGCATTTCATGGTTTCCAACGTGTTTTGCACTGTCAAAGAAAATTGCATCAAAACCTAAATCAACTGCCCAACAGCAAGCATCAATAAACGCTTTTTCATGCTTATACCAATTAAAAGGTTCACCTTTAACTGTCATTTGACCTGCTGACAAAGGCATTCTTATACCTGTTTTTAAACCTCTTAAGTGAGCCATGTCATTAAAAGCTTTTACTTGTTCATCATCACCCATTCTTTGACCGTCTCTGCATAATTTATCAGATGTTAAATTCTTTGAAATACCCGAATGTAAATCTACTGTATACAACGATGAACGACCTGTTTTGCCGTCGTTTTCTCTGTTCATTGCGGGGTATAATTGTGATAATACAACACAATTTGCAAAACTTTTCGGTGACGGTGGAATTGCAGGTAATAATTTCATTACATTCAATAAGCCTTCACTTTTTTTGTCACCTTCAGTTAGAGCAACTGTTCTTGGATTTATTTCTATATAGTTTGCTCGTCTGCCCCATTTATCACCATAATCAGGTGTTTTAATGTTATTCGGAATTTCCGGATAATGATCGTTTTTCTTTGTTAACGTGCAAATAGACTGAATTGCATCCATCGGAGAACGTTTTAAAAGGTTTTCAGGGTTTTCACTTACCCATTTTTTCCAGCCTGTATCTCCGCCTTTATAAAGTGTTCTATAAGTTTCCTGATCTTCGTATACATCACTATTACCCTTTAAAATCCAAAATAATTTTTTCGCAGGGTTACTGTCTCCGTAATATCCTTTAAAGTTTACTAAATGTTTGTTATAGTTTGCACAAAGTTCTAATGATGATGCCGTAGATTTTTTAGCTGCAGGAGCAATTGGGTTTGAAACCTTTTTGCTGAGAGCAGGCATGATGTTTGGCATATATAAACTTTGTATTGCAGAAACCTTCATATTTGGTTTAAAGTTCCTGAAAATAATTATTGCCATGATGTTAAGGAAATGTTACATTTAGTCAAAAAAAAAAAAAAGACGGAACGCAAAAAA
>CADCPD010000123.1 GCA_902803265.1 uncultured bacterium
ACCTATTTCAGTTTCTGTCATAGTAGCATACTGAGTTTGCAAATCAATCATTGTTGCAGTATGAACTTCCATTTCTTCATTTAAAGCTGAAGATCTTTGAGCAAGTTCATCAAGTTTTGCAAGTTTAGCAGAAAGATCTCCGCCTTGACCGCCTTGAGATCCTTGAGCTCCTTGAGCAGGTTGACCGCCTTGAGCACCTTGAGTTTGTTGAGGAGCTTGAGCTGGAGCTCCAGAAGATATTAAGCCGCCTTGTTTTTTACCGCCTTTAGCCGGTGCTTTAGCAGGAGCTTGTTGAGCAGGAGCACCAATATTACTTAATGTATAAGCACTGTTTTGTCCGCCTGCAGCTGCCATATCTGTTGAAAATCCACCGGCAGCACCACCTTCAGCACCGCCTCCGGCACCGCCTGATGCAGAATCAGCATCAACTTCAGCTTCTATTGCATCCATTTCTGTCATAATATTTGCTAATTCATCACCAAGCATAACTAAAGCTTCAAATTCTGTACCTAAAGCTTCCATTACTTCTTCTTTTGTTGATAAAGTATTTTCTTCTTGAGCTTGGAAATCAACACCTCGTTGTTCTGCAATATCACAAACTTCTGTTACACCATCTATCGTAGGAGCAGCATCAGCAGCTGCAGCTTCACCTGCTTCATCTCCTCTTGCTGCGATTGTATCTGCATCATCATTATCTTCTATTGCATATCCTGCATCATCACTACCTTCGGCAGTAATTTCATTACCTTGACCGCACATAGGATTTGTACTACCAACCTGAGAGTTTGTTTTAGTTTGGCCAACTGACATTTTGTTATTCAAGTCATCAATCTTACCACTGCCCATGAATAATTTCATCATAAAGCTTTTTTTAATTTTGCAATTATCAAGATTAATACTTGATGTAGTTTTCATACCTGCTGTTGTAGGAATATTGTTTCCACCCATAATTTTTACTCCTTATAATTACCTATAATATTACCCTATGCCATGCATGTCGACACTTTTGGGTTAAAACTTTAATTTTTAAATGCTCATGTTTACAAAACTTAACATGACTAAACATGCATACTAAAAGTGTTTGAGCAAGACTGGGGAATCGTGAGTCGTGAATAGACATTCCCAATTCACCATTCACTATTCACGATTAAAATATATTTGCAAAAGAATTGAAATAATCAGCGATTATTCCAAACAACATCGGCAATATCCAAACCATAATCGCAGCACCCAAAACAGGTTTGAACAAAAATGATAATTGGAATACGTTAACTTGAGGTGCAGTTTTTGAAATTACACCTAAAATAATATCCTGCCCCAATGTCGCTAACAAAACAGGTGCAGCAACTTGAAGCCCCATATACAAAACATTTGAAGATAAACTTATTACATAATCAAGATTTACAAGTTGTTCTAATGGAATTGAAGTTGAATAAATACCAAATATTTCAAAGGTTCGCATTAAAGCTCTGAAAACCCAATAAACGCCACCAATATTTATAAAAATTATAATACCCAAAAGACCAAATACACGACCAAGAATAGATGTTTGAGATTGTGTCGTAGGATCAAGCACTGTTGCAGATGATAAACCCATTTGCATGTTAATCATATCAGCACCGGCTTCTATAGCCAAAAGTATCAACTGCGCCACATAACCAACCATAGCACCAACTGCATAATTAAGAATCAATGCAACCAATAAAGAACCAAAATCTTCCATATACATGGCTTTTGGCTGTAAAATACTTACAATTATGACTGTCGTAATTATTGCTATACTAAGACGCAAAAAAGAAAATATTTCTTTTCTGTTAAATACAGGAGCAAATCTAAAAAAGCCAACAACTCTGGCAAAAACAATAAGCCCTACTCCAAAATACATCATAAAATGAGGAAATAAAGAATCTAAACTAATTAAAAACTTTTCCATCAGTTTATTTCCTTTGCTCTTGGCGGTAAATCAATTTGAAATAATTGAGGAGGCGTATCAATCTTTATAAAATTTAATTTTGGATTTTTCTTAAATACCGTTCTTTTTTTCTTCACATTAACAGGTATCGAAATTGTCTCATCCTTAAAATAGAATGTTAAAACAGCTTTCCCAACATTTTTGGGCGTAACAATAACAGTATCCTTTTCATTCATTATTGTCACTAACACATTAGCAGTTATTATACTGCTGTCTGATGAAACAATTTTTACTACAGGTTTATCCGTATGCAAAAGATAATTATCAAAGGCAAATACTTTAGGAATAAATGCTAAACACAAAGTTATAACGAATGATATTAAAAAAGTTTTTTTCAATTCTATCTGCCTCGTTTATTTCTAATAGTTATATTTTCTAAGAAATCAGGTTTAGGATCGTCAGAATCTCTGCCGGGAATATATACTTCTTGATTTTTCATTTTTGTACCTAATCCGGTAGGTGCATTTGCATCTCTTGAAAATTCAGGATTTTTCTTATTAGGTTCAGGAGAATTGAATTCATCCATAAACGGTGGTTTTGTGTATTTGTAATAATCATTGCTCAATACATATGTATCAGATTTAGGAACAACATTAAACGCAAGAGCCATACCATCCGTAAATAAATTCGTCAAAATTCTTACAAAACCGACACCACCTATAATAATTACTAAAAATACAGCCAAAATCTTTGGAGCAGCTGCAATTGTTTGCTCTTGAACTTGTGTTACGGCTTGCAAAATACCAACAACAAGACCAATACCGGCGGCAGTAAGTACACAAGGCATTGAGATTGATAACATAGCTACAAACCCTTTTGCCATATATTCCATTAACATTTCCATAAAAGTATCTCCTAGTTATAACTGCTTACCAGACCTTGAACTATCAATGACCAACCATCAACCGCAATAAATATCAACAATTTAAACGGTAAAGAAATAATCGTTGGTGATAACATGAACATCCCTAAGGCTAACAATATGTTTGCTACAACAAGGTCTAAAACAATGAATGGAACAAAAACTATAAAACCTATTTCAAAAGCAGTCTTTAATTCACTTATAATATATGCCGGCGCAACTTGCCAAATTGTTATCTCTTCAGGCGACTCCGGCGCTTTTTTATTCGACAATTCAATAAAAAAAGCCAAATCACTCTCTCTGGTCTGCTTCATCATGAATTCTTTTAAAGGTTTTGAACCGGCATCAATTGCCTCAATTAAATTTTGATTTTTCTTATATGGAATTTGTCCCTGCTCAAAACATTGTTGAAAAACAGGTCCCATTGTATAAAACGTCAAAATCATTGACAAACCTATAATTACAACTGATGGCGGAACTTGTTGAGTACCCATAGCAGTTTTTAACATTGAAAAGACTACAACAAATCTTAAAAAACTCGTCATACACGCAAATACAAATGGTATTAGCGAAAATAACGTCATTACCACCAACATCTGTAAAACAGGGTTCATATCTCCAAATATGTTATTCATTCTTCTTCCTTTTTAAATTTCCTCTACATAATCATTCGATTCTAATTTTGAAATTAAATTCATATTGTTAGTATCAGATGCTACTAAAAATCTTTCACTCCCCGTTGAAATCACGTAAAATGTTTTACTAGGAGTTACTCTCAACATATCCAAAACTTTTAATTTACTGTTTGGCTTTGTCCCAATCCCAAAATCAGACACCTTTTTATACACAAGTAGAGCAAAAAATATCAGCCCTATCATTGCAAAAGTAAAAACCGTAATATTTATAATAAAATGATGCATTTGTTTTTATCCTTTTAAAATAACTAAAAATACTAAATATCTTCGTTATCAATATCAAAATCACTATAATCAAAGTCATCACCTGCCGGTGCAGATTGTTGTTGCTGAGATTGTTGATATTGCATTATAATTTGCTGTTGTTGCTCTGGAGACAATTGTGCAAAAGCATTAGGATCTATTCCTGGTGGCGGTTGCA
>CADCPD010000124.1 GCA_902803265.1 uncultured bacterium
CGGGATGGAGCAGTCTGGTAGCTCGTCGGGCTCATAACCCGAAGGTCGTTGGTTCAAATCCAGCTCCCGCAACCATTTAAAATAAAGACTTTTAGGAGTTTTCTAAAAGTCTTTTTTAATGCAAATTTTTATAACTTCCCGACTATTTCCCGACCAAATATGCAAAAATACATAACAATATCAAACAATTTAAAGAATATTTACGGCTTGTTTTTTTCTTTCAGGAACAGGGTGAGCATATCTCATTGTGGTTTCAATACTTGCATGTCCCAATATTTCTTTTACAACAATTAAATCAATGCCTTTTTCTACCATTCTTGTTGCAACAGTATGTCTTAAATCATGAAATCTAAAGTTTTCTATTTCGGCATATTTTAATACACTTGCAAAGGCTTTTTTAATATCTTTGTATGGTTGATTTGTTTTGGGATTAACAAAGACATATTCTCCCTGTTTTTCAATCAATAAATTTTTTAATACAATATCTAATTTATTTGAGATAGGAATTTTTCTTGCTTTACCGGATTTTGTTTTTAAAATCTCAATAAAACCTTTATTTAAATCAATTTGTGACCATTTTAAATTTAAAATTTCACTTTTTCGCATTCCTGTTTGTAATGCAGTTGTAACGATTGGAATTAAATATGCATATTCTGCATTTAAAATATTATACAACCTGTCTTCTTCTTCTTTTGTTAGAAATCGTATTTTATAATTCTCTTCTCTTAATTTACCTGCTATTTGACAAGGGTTTTTATCTATCAATCCCTGTTCTATACATAAATTAAACATTTTGCTCAATACTTCAATATATCTATTTATTGTGGCATTACTTAATATTTTTGTTTTTGTAATTTCAATTGTTATGGTCTTTTTTCTTATACCTTTCTTTCCATATTCAGGATTAGGAACTTTTACTTTTTCAACAACTGGTTTTTCTTTTATAAAATCTTTAAATTCGTTAATTTTAGACGGAGTTATTGTTTTTAATGGAGTATTACTTCCAAAAAATTCAATAAATTTGTTTATTTTTACAATATCAGAAGAATAACTTAATTTATTTGTTTTAGAATGTGTGTAAAAAATTTTCACACCTTCAGATAATTTTGTAGGGTTTTCACTTTTACCAAAATTATAGTTGCCATGCATTATTTCCGCTTTGATAATAGTTTCACATTTTAATGCTGCTTTTTCATCAGAAGCACCTTTACAGGCTCTTTCATATTCTATTCCGTCAATTTGAAATCTACAATACCATTTATTTCCTTTTTTGCGTACTGACATTATAAAACCTCATTGTAATTTAATTTCAGTAAGTCACTTTCTGAAATTAGATTTTTGTTCAAACATTTTAGGATATACGATAGAACTTCTTCGTAATCCATTATAAAATTTTCTTCCTCTTTATCTGAATAAATCGAATATAAATAATCAGTAGAAATATCTTTTATTTTTATTTCATTTTCATCTGAAACTTTAATTAAAAATTTTATGATATTCTGCAAATGTTTTTGATGTTCGACATCTCTAATTATTCCGATTTCATTTATATAGTTTTTGTTTTTTGCATAATAAATCATGTGTTGGCAAAACTCACCATTATCGCAATAAGATTTACAAGTACAACCATTTAAACTTGTATAAAATCTCTTTCCATATTTATCTTCAATGATCGCACCATTATCACTTCCAAAATCTTTTATAATATTGAATGTTTTAGATAGTGCTTGAATAAATCTTTTTTGGAGTTCTTCATCTTCTTCTATAAAATAATATTCAGTAAGTTGATTTTTTTCTGCTTCATAAACCCATTTTGCTTCATAAGCATCATCTGCAGATAGATATAATTTTATATCTTCATACAATTTTTCAGGCATAATTTTATCCTGTTTTTTATCTTGTTGAACATGAGTTTTAACAGAATTATTATTTGTTTTTATTACTGTTTTTTTAGAAGTTATTATGAGCACACTTAAAATCAAAAATACGAAAAATAATATATATATTTTCAGAATTAAAAATAAAATTGAAACGGATAGCAAAATTATAAATGCTATATTTTTATGTGATTTATTATTGGATATTTTTATTCTACTGCTTTTACAAGATGGACATCTTTTTTCGTTGTCATCATAAATACAACCGCAGTGTGAGCAAG
>CADCPD010000125.1 GCA_902803265.1 uncultured bacterium
AACAAACGAACAAGGCATTCAAACAATGTTGGTTGCAGTTAAATAGTGTAGAGCGTGTGGAGTAAATCGAGAAATCGATAGTGTGTTTAAAAGAATAACTGCAATCTGTATGAAATAAAAGACAGAAATTTTAAAGAGGTCAAACATTTGACCTCTTTCTTTTTATGAATAAAAATATATGTAACAGTTTGTAAACCATGCTCAAACATGATAGCAAAAAGTTTTTTCAGGGCTTTTCATATAAGTACTATGAAAACATTATTAAATACATACAGACCGGTTCAATTTTCTTTCTCCGGCGCACAAACAAATCCTTTAAAAAAGAAAAATATTGAAAAAATGGAATGGCTAGAAACATCAGGTGATGGTTCATATGCTTCATCAACAGTAGACGGAACAAATTCTCGTGTTTATCACGGTTTATTAGCTTCTTCTAAAAATGCTCCCGTTGAAAGAAACATTATTCTTCAAAGAATAGACGATGATGTTACTGTAAACGGCAAGAATTTAAAAATTTCTAACGTTGCTTACGGAGGAATGAAAGACGGCTATAACAAAGATGAAATGGTTAAAATTAAAGATTTTACCACTCTTCCTGTTCCTACATGGCAATATGACTTAGGCGAAAATAAATCATTGAAAAAGCAACTTGTAATGCCTGAAAAGGTTGGCAGTCCGGAAGTTGTAACAGGTTATACATATGATGCACCAAAAGGTTCTGAACCTATTACCATCAAAGTAAGACCGTTTGTTAATAACAGAAGTATTCACGGCGGTAATAACGGTGTTAAAGAATGGTATTACTCAAGAGGTACAAAAGGTGCCGTTGTAAATGCTAAAAGATGGGATGACAGTGTTGAACCAACATATTTAGCATGGTCTAAGACAGCAAAAATAAACGACAAAGGTCAATATTATAACGATTATTATTATCAAAGAGAAGCAGACAGAGGCCTTCAAAACAAAGAAGACGGTGTATATCAACCACTTGAACTTGAAGTAACTTTAAAACCCGGTGAAACTTTCTCATTTATGGCAGCTACTTCACCTATAACAAGAGAAGTTGATGCAAACAAAGAAGTTTCTAAAAAAGCAGAAAGATTAGAAGGACTTTATAAACAATCAGGTCTTCCAAGAAGCAAAACAATTGATAATCTTCAAAGAGCAGCAGACCAATTTGTTGTTCACAGAAATTCAATTAATGGTAAAACAATCATGGCTGGCTATCACTGGTTTAACGACTGGGGTAGAGATACAATGATTTCATTACCTGGTTTGACATTAACAACAAAACGTTTTGATGATGCAAAATCAATCATGACAACATTTGCAAAATATTCACACAATGGTATGTTACCAAACAACTTCCCAGAAGGTGCAAACGACAGACCTGGTTATAACACACTTGATGCTTCAATGTGGTGGTTTAACGCTTTAGACCAATACACACAAGCAGCAGGCGATAAAACTGATATGAAGTTCGTAAAAGAACAATATACAGCATTAAAAGATGTTGTAAAACACCACATGTACGGTAGATTAAGTGCTGATGAACTTGCACAACAAAACCCTCAAATGAAAGGTATTGTTGCAAAAGGTCAAGGTAAATTACCTGTTGGTGACGGAAACAGCGGTATCGGTATGGATAAAGACGGTTTGATTACTGCTGATGACGGTCAATTAACTTGGATGGATTCAGCAAAATGGGATCCGTGGGCTAAAAAATCTCATCCATACACACCTCGTGACGGTAAAGCTGTTGAAATCAACGCTTTATGGTACAACGGTTTAAGAGTTATGGCTGATTTAGCTGAAAAATTCGGCGAAAAAGAAAATGCTAAACAATATACAGAACTTGCTGATATCGTTAAAGTAAGCATGCAAAAATTCAAAAATCCAAAAGGTGGTTTGTACGATTTAATCGAAACTCCTAACAATCCTGAATACAGAGAATGCAGAGGAAGACAAGTTCGTCCTAACCAAATCTTTGCAGCTTCTTTAAAACACAGTGCTTTTGATAAAGAAACTCAAAAAGATATCGTAAAAACAGTTCAAGATAAATTGTTAACTCCATATGGTTTACGTTCTTTAGCAAAAGATGAAGAAGGTTATGCTCCATATTATCCAAACGGAAACAGTGATACTCGTGATGCTGTTTACCATCAAGGTACAGTATGGTCATGGCAAATAGGTCACTTCTGTGATGCATACTTAAATGCATACGGAGATACTAAAGAAGCAAAAGAAAAAGTTACAGGATTTATCAAACCTCTACTAAACCATATGTCAGGTAAAGTTGAAAAACATGCTGATAGCGGTTGTTGTATCGGTGGTATTGCTGAAATCTTTGATGCAGAAGGCGACTTCCATTCAAAAGGTACAGTAAACCAAGCATGGTCAGTTGCAGAAGTTCTAAGAACTTATGACAGAGTTAAAGATGTTGCTAAGTTTGATGAAGAAACAAAAGCAGTATCTAAACCTGAAGTAAAAGCTGAAACAAAACCTGTTGTTAAAGCAGAAGTTAAGGAAGAACCAAAAACTGAAACTAAAGCTGAAACAAAACCTGTTGTTGAAGCTGAAGTTAAAGAAGAACAAAAAACTGAAGCTAAAACAGTAACAAATACAGTAAAAGAAAACAAAGCTGAAGTTAAATCAGAAACAAACAAAAAATCTGATATGGCTACAACAGCATTAGTAACAGCAGTAGGTATCGCAGCAGTTTATAAAATCGGTAAAGCTATTGTTAATAAAATCAAAAGCTTAAAACAAAACAAGGCTGAAGCTCAACAAGTTCAAACTGCACAAGCTCAAACTGAAGTTCAAAAAGGACAAAACTTACAAAAAACTGTATAAGTTAAAAGCAGATAAATAAACAAAAAAGCAACTTCAAAATTTCGAAGTTGCTTTTTGTTTTGACATTAAATAAAAGCAAATCAGATATTAGCTAAACACCATTTAATTAATTTCTTATACAAGTTTTCAATATCAGAGTTAATAGATTTTCTATTTATACAAATATCTAATATTTCTTTACCCTCGCCACAAAGATATTCTAATAATTGTTTTTTGGTAGGAATATAATTATTTGTTTCAACAAAATATTTTGCTTGCAGAATAAAAAAAGTCATTTTATAAAGATTTTGCAAAGCTTGTATATAATTATTAGAATACAGAAAACTATGCACTGTTGAATGATATAAATTTTCAGAACTTGTTTTTATGAAAGTTTTAATATCTTCAACACTTGGAGGTTGAATAATATCTTCTAATTTGCCATATATTGACTTTGTATCATAAAAAAATTGAAACATATCTGACTTTGACCATTTTTGAATTTCATTTTTGCCTGAAATAAATCCGCATGCCTTATTTCTATTAGGCATCTCGTTAATTATTGAACGATATATTTTCAAATCATCAAATGACATATTGTTTAAAATAACAACTAAATCAATATCACTTTCAGATGTTGCTTCACCTCTATTATAACTTCCCTGCAAACCAACAAAAAGCAAATTATCTTTAAAAGCTTTTTGAAGTTCAACTATCACTAAATCTAACCATTTATCAATATCAAATACCATATACTAATACCTTTAATAGTTTATTGGATAATAATAGCACGAAAGCACCGGTAAATATTTATTTTTAAATAAAAACAAAAAAGGCTTACCTAGGTAAGCCTTTTTTTACTAAGAAAACATTAATCTATTTTGTTTCTTGAAGTTCAGCTGCTGATTGAGCTTGTTGAACTTCAAATTTAACTCTTAAATGAGGTTGTTCAACTTGTTGTTGAGGTTCTTCATTTTTATGTCTTAAGCTTTTGATTTTGTTAACAATAGCTTTTCCGATTTTATAAATTGCTGCAACTCCTACAGCTGCAACTAAAGCAGTGCTAGCTGTATCCATTTTCTTTTTATCAGCAGATTTAGCTTTGTCTTCTGAAACAGATTTTGTTTCAGTATGAGCTATTGGACTGGAAACAGGAGCTTTTTCTTCTGTTTTTACTTCAGGTTTAGAAACTTCAACTTCTTGTTTCTTTGTTTCAACAACTTCAGGTTCTTTTTCTTTTAAAATATCTTTGAATTTATCAAGTTTTTCTAAAAGAGGTTTTAGATTTGCATTTAATTCAGATCTTTTAGCATTTGCTTTATTAGAATCGTAACTGATTTTTGCAACATCCATACCTGATTTTGCTCTAACAGCTTGCGCTAAGATTTCAGGCATATTCAATGCAAAGCTGTTTTTATCTTGCAATGCTCTATAGTAATCATCTTCATAGTCATTATCTACACGCAATTTCCAGTTTGTAGGTTTATCTTGTCCACCGTAGTTGTAAACTTTATCGATACCGAAGAAATCTACAAACATCATTTGCAAGTTTTTAGAGCTTCTGAACAATTCTGTAAATTTAGCTTTTACTCTGTCTTGAGGACTATTAATAATTTTTTCTTTAAATTCATGTCTTTCTTTTCCTGTTGCAGGATCTGGATTTAAGAAACCTGATAAGTAATCAACATTCCAAGCATCAGAATTTTTAATCCAATCATTTTGAATCATCTTTCCTGCAGGTTCAGAGTCATGAGAGCCAACTAAGGTCCAGTTATCAGCAGGAGCATTTTCAGCTCTTCTCCATTGAGTTTGTGTTATACCAGGTAAGTGTTCTTGTCCGTGATAAACTTCACCGAATGCTTGAGTTTCTGAACATAAGTCTTCCCATACAGCTTCATTTTTATTTACGCCATATTCTTCAAATGTAGGAAGAACTATTTTCTTTAATACTTGTCTAAAGTTTCCTTTAGGATCAATGTCATGCATATATGATACATTGTTTGCCCAAAGTCTGTCACGTCTTACTCCGCCATGTTCATCTTTAACAACTGTATCTTCTTTATAAATATAAGGGTCAACCAAACCTAAAGCATGGTCTATTCTTACATTATCATAATTCTTCAATGAATAAGCAATTTTTTCTTTTAAAACTTTACCGCTTTCACCTAAAGAACCATCATCATTTAATAATTTTTTAGGATCAAGAACAGGAATACCCCAAGTTTGAGGACCATTACCTGCACCACCGAAAGGACATCCTAATTTCCAGTCTTTTAAGAAAGCACCTTGATTTGCCCATACATCACTTTGGTTGAATCCTACCAACAAGTCACCAATATAGTTAAAACCTATTTCTTTTCTGTGATTATTGCTTTCTCTCAATTGTTTATCGGCAATAAACTGAGTAAACATATTTTTACCGATTTCTTCTTTATGTTGAGATTTTAATTCTTTATATCTTTCTTGAGCTTTTTTATCGCCGTCTTTTAAACCTTGAGGTAAATTCTTATCAATTTCATTCCACTTTTCAAAATCTTCTGTTCCGTTTACTTTTGAAAGAACTTTGAACAAGCTGTCATTTTCTGCCCATTCTTTATTTTCTTTTTTGAAAGCTTGATATTCTTTATTTAATTTTAAAGCATCTTTATCTCTTGATTTAACTTTTGATTTAAACGTATCATAAGCTTCTGTCATTGCATTGTCATAAGTTGAAAAAGCTAAATCAAAATCTGTATAGTTATAGTTTTTATCTTTTGAATCTTCGTTTTTAGTTGTTAATTCTTTATATGTTTTATCTGAAAGAATATTTGCGTATTCTTCTGATTTTAGAGGTTCTAAATCAATAAATAACTGGTTTTTAGCAAATACTTTTGCAATATATGGTGAATTATCTTTTTTGCCGATTTCACCACCAGGTCCAAGTTGAATAGCATTAAAACCGTTCAATTTCAAGAAGTCAACGAATTTATCTGCACCTTTTGAATATGGCGAACCTATAGACGTATCACGTTTTTCTGATGGGAAACTTGAACCATGAATAATCATAGACAAATTCTTAACACCTAAATAATCTAATGCTTCATGAATTGCCTTTGTATATTCAGGTTTTTCTGTTTCTTTTAATTTTCTGCCAAAATTTACATTATTTCCACGACTTGGCACAATCGGATTTGATATTGCACTAACTTTCATATTATTATGAAAGCACCTCAAGATATTTTTTGCTAGCATGACGTGTATTTTACACATTTTTGTAACAAATCGTTACCTAATTTTATTTCAATCTAAGGATTTACCAAAACATAATCATATAAAGCTTTTAGGCCTATTTTCATATCCGTAAATTTAAAATTAGGAATTTCCGATAATAATCTTGCATTATCGCCTGTATATTCATTACCTAAAGTATCAGCTTTTATCGTTATTTCAGACTTAAAATCACTTATTTCGTTAACAATTTTTGAAATTTCTAATAAACTAATTGAGTCAGATGGCGTTACATTTATAATATTTTCATTTTTTGGTTCATGCTCTATAAAATGTTCAATAATTTTGCACAAATCTTCAATGAAAAGATAATCAAAAATAACATTTTGATTTATTTCTATTTTTTCATGTTTTAAATTTTGAGTTATTGCATATGTCGGAAAGCGTGATGATTTTTCGTTATAACCGTAGCACGCAAAAATATTTAGACATATGACATCTTTTCTGTCTTTTACTTTTTGCGAAATGAACAGTTTTGATTTTCCGTACAAATCTAATGGTTCAAATTCTCCAATAGTAGTTTCTTTTACTTTGTGAAGGTTTCTTGACTTGCCGTACATTGCGCCTGAACCAAACAAAATAACTCGTGCATCTTCTCTTTTTGAAGATAATATATTTTCAACCATTTTAAGATTATCTTCAACGGTAGTATCTTTATCCTGAACACCTCTTGCACCGCCAACAGTTCCGCAGTGAATTATAAAATCGATTTTATTTTGTTCAAAATACTGTTTTACAGCCTTTTCATCAATACAATCAAGTTCAAAACTTCTTGGAGTTAAAAGATTATATTTACCACTAAAATATCTTTTTAAATTTCCGCCGACAAATCCTCCGGAACCTGTTATTAAAATAGTTTCAATGTTATTTTCAGTCATATTTAAACCCTCAAAACGTATTTATTGCTTAATTTTACAGCAGAAAGCATTTTTTTGTTAATTCCGTCTTTTTTTAAAATTTGTTTTATTTTTTCAAACTCTTTTAAAGTAAACAATATAACATCAAAATCAAGATTTTTAAGCTCATTAGGACTATATGTTTTCAGGTTATAAAAAAATTCTTCTCTGTTTTCTTTTTCAAATTTTTTATCACAAATTCCAACAATATTTAATTTTGATAAATCATAATTTTCCAGTAAAACATTTGATATTAAACCTGCTCCGTAGAGTAAAACTTTTTTATTTTTTAATTTTTCTGATAAATCATCAAGATATTTTTGTTCATTAACTGCCTGAAAATAGTCTTCCCATTCTTTTTTATATCTTATAAACCAATATTTATAATTTTTTCTTGAAGTTTTTACAAGAATATATGCAAGAATAAATTTAAGTTTTTGTTTAAAACTCAAAACTCTGAAAATTTGCTGAAGATTATAGAAATAATCCTCTTTTAATTCCTGATTATAAATAATAATAGTTTTAAACAAATCAAACAAAGATTTATGAAAATGTTTCAAACCATTTATGATTTCAATTTGTTTTTTTCTGTCTTTTATAAGTTCAACAGAATTAAAAAAGCCGACAGACCAAAAAATCATTCTGCGAGATAATGGCACTTCGTCAGCTATTAAATCTCTTACATACATTGTTTTTAATTCGGGATTAACTCCGATGTTCACAATATCTTTTTTAACTATATAAAATCTGTTACCATCATTGATATTTTTTGCAGTCAAAGCCAAATGCGGAAACAAATTGCGAACATTATCATACATGTTTTCAACAACCGTAGATGTTATATTTTTTGTTTTATAAATACACGCAGGAGCAAAATTTGCCTGATGAAATATCTCAGAATCTGTATTTTTACAATTTTTAGTTAAAATACAGTCAAAATTATTTTCTATGGCACTTTCAATTTCATGCCAGCTATCCCAATTATAAGTATCATTATCACACAAAAGCCAGATATAATCTTTGTTTGAGTACTCTGTATATGCCTTTGCAATATTAGCATTTCCGCCAATATTAATTTTGTGTTTAATGTGCTTTAAATTAGGAAATTTTGAACAATATTCATTAACAAGTTCATCTGTTCCGTCTGTTGAATTATTATTTAATATAGTTATATCAAAATCTTTTATCGGAGAATTATCCGCAAAAATTTGCTGAAAAGTTTTTTCCAGTAAATCTTTTCGGTTAAATGTTATTAAAATTATTTGTAATTTATCTTTTATATTCATAAAAACCTTACTTTATTTAAGAATATCAGTTTTCATAAATAAGTACAAACATTTAAAATAATATTTAAATCTGTAATATGTGGGTGCAAAAATTGGTGTTAATAAGAAGACCACCTTTTGTCTAAAAGATAAACCCAAAAAGAAATCTATAAAGTTAGGCAAATATTTATTTGAGCTCCATAATTTATAACAACTGTAAAAGAAAGATCTGTCTATCCAAAGATATTCATTACACTTGTGTCTGAATTTTTTATCATTAAGCATTTTGTACACATTTATAAACGACACAAAAAAATTAAAGTTTTTTTGTTTATAATGTATTTCTTTTTTGGCAATACCTCTATGATAATCTTGAGCTGTTCTGTACCAATTTTGGATTACAATATTTTCTTTAAAAATCTCAAAATTCTTAATATCATTATTAATAAACGAACATATTATTGCAGAATGAGGAAATGAATGATATATATTCATATACGCATTTTGAATAATTGTACTTGTAATAAGTTCTGTTCTATATATTCCAGCAGGTAAAAATGTTAATTCATTAATTATATTGTAATCATTAATATCTTCAACATCGAGAGTATGATAAACCATTATCAAATCTTTTTTTTCATTTATAGCATTTTCTACTTTATACCAATTAGAAAAATTATATAAATCATCATCACAAAGTATCCAAAAATATTCTTTATTTTTTATTAAAGCCAATTCTAAAGCTCTGCAAATATTGGCATTGCCGCCGATATTAACATGATGTTTTATATATTCAATATTTGGAAATTTATCTTGATATTGTTTTATTATATCCTCTGTTCCATCATCAGAATTATTATCCAAAATTGTAATATCAAAATATTTTATTGGAGATTTTTCTGCAAAAATTTGTTTAAAAGTTCTCTCTAAAAGATTAGCTCTGTTATATGTTATTAAAATTATTTGTAATTTATCTTTAAGCATTTTTATCACCAAAATTATCCAGATTTTATAGTTTCAAAAAAACCTTTTTTGACAAGAGGCATAATTTTTATACTTGTATTTTTTAAGTATTTAGAATATAAAAACTCTGCAATAGAAATTATTACTTTTGTTGTTATTAAAACATAGTCAGGATTTAACTTTGTAATATCCTCAGGCTTATAAAGCTTATATCCGCAAATTTCATCACAATCATCAAGTTGGCTAAATTGTTTATCTGCAATACCAATTACATCTAATCCGGATAAATCATAATATTGATATATTACCCTAAAAAACAAACCTGCACCGTAAAACAGAACTTTTTTCCCTTTCATTTTTTCAATAAGTTTTGGTAATGTTTTATCAAATTTATACTTCAAAAGATATTCAAGACTAAAATCAGCATCCAAATGTTCTTCTACAAACATAACTTTTACATCTGTATCTTCACCTAATTCTGACTTTAAATCTTTTGCTATAATAGCAGGATTATGTTCTACAGTGATTAAGATAGCATCAAATTCTATGTCAGATATTTCTTTTTGTTTTATATTTTTTATACCATACGATTTTGATAATTTTTTACGAGAGTCAGCAGAAGCAAAAGCTACAATATCAAAGACTTCCTTAAATCTATACTTGTTGTTTAATTCTGCATAATTCCCAACATCGCCATATATAAGGACCTTTTTTCCTTTTAATTCAGACATTATTTTTTCTGCATTGTCAAGGAATTCTTTTGTTTTTGTTTTAAAATTGTAGTATTTACCTGTCATAACATAAAACCTAATATTTTATTTATTTTAGTACTTAAAAAGTTTTTATTTTCGAATAACAAATTTTAATCATTTCTTTATTTTTTGATTTTTATAGTCAAATAATTATGCAAAAATCTCCTTTATAAAAATCTTATTTTTAGAAGTTTTACTAAATCATGATAATATCTAAAAATCTTATAATTTGAAAAGATATTGTAATTTTTATTATATTGATACCCTAAAATTTTTAGTAGTAACTTTGTTTGAAATCCCGTATGATACAAATTTAATTTTGGTTGATTTTTATCATTATCATTTTGACAATTTAACAAAGTAATACCATTTCTTAACATAAAGTTTTCATAATTATCATAAAGTTTTGCATAAGTAGCATTATTTTGTTCCATATCCAAAGATTCATACAATTCAAAAGGACTGTAATCCCAACTATATCCGGGTTTATGAGGAATGGCGAGATATTCACACATTTCACGTGCTCTAAAATCAGAATTTAGACATATTGCAGGAATTCCACTATTAAGAGCTACTATAGAACCATGTAATCTGTATCCTAGATAAAATTTATGTTCCTTTATACATTTTTTCCATGAATACACATCAGAAAAAATTCTTATTTTTCTTTGATTTAAAGATTTTAAATCATTAATTGAATATTTATAATTAAAATTATTGAACGCAACAGCATCTATAAATCTTACATCAGTATTATCTTGAAGAATAGATGTTGCATTTTTTACTATTGAATAGTTTTGACCAAATGTTGTAATAATATCTTCAATACGATTAAGCTTTTGTTTATTTATAGGAGGTCTATTTTTACCATTCTCAAAATAACTTGGACATCCAACTACATCTACATTTTTAATTCCAAGTTTGTGCAATATTTCTTGAGTTTTATAACCTCTAACCCCAATAGATACACTATGATCAGAAATAGCTGACATTAATCGAACTAATCCTTTATTAAAATCTTTATAAAAATCAAGATTATATCTATCATCTCCAAATGCATTTGCGCCAATTCCGCAAACTATTACAGGTTTATTTATTTTATTAATTATTTCTTCAATTCTTCTGTATCCTAAATCAAGACGATCATTATAATATTTTCGTAAAATATCAGTTAAAACGACAAATACATGACTGCATTGATTATTAATAATATCCACATAATAATCAATATTTAAATCTTTGATATCATAAATATTTTGAATGTGTTGAATATTATGAAAATCTTTACAACAAGATTTTACTAAACTATATGTAATATAACTATTACCAACATTATTTGCACAAGACAACATAAAAGAGTTAAAATCTTTAATATCCTTATTTTCTATAATAAAATTACTATTTATAAAAAAAGGGTTAAAATCTTTCATTAATCAGCACCATAAAAATTTTCCAACAAAATCTATGCTGTAATTGTAACATAAAATTCATAAATTAAGAATAATATACAGTTATTACTTTATATAATATCTTTAACAGCATTTTTAATTTATTGATTTTTTGCTTTAACTTATTAATTCTTTGTTTAATTTTATCAAATTTTTGTTTTAAATTTTTCTTCTTAATATTTTCATAATAAGTTTTCATGCAATCAATTGTATATTTTGAGATATCCTCAATATCATTAACTTTATTAAAAAAGTCAAAAGTTATACCATTTTTTCTATATTTTTCAAGTTTATTTTGTAAATAATCATACAAAAAATTTTCCTTATAAAAATCTTTTTCAAAAAGAATATAATGAGTTAAATACCAATAAAAAATATTATTCTTTTTTTTCTTTGGTTGTTTTAAAACTTTATTTAATTCTTCAATACCTTGTCCATCTTTAAACCAATCATTATATGTTTTTACAAGTGATAAAACAGGTTTATCATATATTAAAGAGAAAATACCCGTATTTGAAGTAAGGTTTAATACAGCATCAATATCGTCAAAATAATATAAGGAATTATTTATAAAAATATTATTTGTATAATTTTTTAAATATATAAAATTCGAGTATTTAGTTTCAAAAATTTTAATATCTTCATCTGTTAATGTTGGAACTTTATCATGCTGAGTAACAAATACTCCTATATTTTTAGGAATATTTGACATTATATAATCGACCATATCTGAACGAGAGCCATATAAACTTTCCTTAAACATTGTATATGCTGCATCACCTGTAAGAGGTAACAATACCCATTGTTTAAATCGTTTTTTATTTAATTTAAGTTCTTTTTTTATAGGTGAGTTATTTCTAATTAGATTACGTAACTTAAGTTTAAAAATTTCAATCTTTAGATTTTCTTTTATTGAAATATGAAAATTTCCAATCTCGTTTTTATATTTCAATAAAGAAGTATTAATAACATGACTGAATGGATCATAACCTAAGGTTCTATGAAATGGAGATCGTGAAAATATAGTATTTTCTTGAGATAAACAC
Source organism: uncultured bacterium (assembly GCA_902803265.1). Taxonomy (GTDB): domain Bacteria; phylum Cyanobacteriota; class Vampirovibrionia; order Gastranaerophilales; family Gastranaerophilaceae; genus UBA791. The sequence continues at coordinate 12,470 of CADCPD010000125.1, forward strand.
AAAGCTTGAGTAAATATTTTTCCCCAAATATCGACTGCTGAATAAAAGCCTTTACAAACAATTATATCTGGAATCCAATCTCCAAATTTATTTTCATATATTTCTTTTAATTTACTTAATTCTTGTTTATTTAATTTTTGAAA
>CADCPD010000126.1 GCA_902803265.1 uncultured bacterium
AACAAACGAACAAGGCATTCAAACAATGTTGGTTGCAGTTAAATAGTGTAGAGCGTGTGGAGTAAATCGAGAAATCGATAGTGTGTTAAAAAACTGCAATCTGTATGAAATGAAAAATGAAAAAATCTAGAGTGGTCAAGAAATTGACCACTTTCTTTTTGAAATAAAATAGCTAAATATTTGCAACAAAAGAACCTTTTTGTTATGATTTTCTTGAAATAGAGAGGATTTTAATTATGAAAATGTCAAAACTTTTTGTGCAAACATTGAGAGAATTTCCGTCAGATGCAGAAGTTGTTTCTCATAAAATGCTTGTAAGAGCAGGTTATATAAGAAAACTTACAAGCGGTGTTTATGAATATTTACCGCTTATGTGGAGAGTATTAAAAAAAGTTGAAGACATTATAAGAGAAGAAATGGACAGAGCAGGCGCTCAAGAACTTTTATTACCGTTTGTACAACCAAAAGAACTTTGGGAAGAATCAGGCAGATGGGAAGTTTACGGAAAAGAATTAATGAGATTAAGAGACAGACACGATAGAGAAATGTGCCTTGGACCGACAGCAGAAGAAGTTATAACAGCTGTTGCCCGTGACGGTTTAAAATCTTACAAACAACTTCCTTGTAATTTATACCAAATACAATCAAAATTCAGAGATGAAGTTCGTCCGAGATATGGTCTTTTAAGAGGCCGTGAATTCATTATGAAAGATGCATACAGCTTTGATATGGATGAAGAAGGTCTTGATAAAGAATATAAAAATATGGCAGATGCCTACACAAGAATATTCAAAAGATGCGGACTTGAAACAAAAATGGTTCAATCAGATTCAGGTGCAATCGGTGGAAGCGTAAGCCATGAATTTATGGTAATTACAACAACAGATGCAGGCGAAAATGATGTATTCTATTGTGATAGCTGTGATTACAGTGCAAATTCAAACCATGCAGTATCAAAATTACCTCAAGCCGACACTGACGGAAATAAATTCGGATTTAATGAAGTAAAAATTGTTGATACTCCTAATACAAAATCAATCGATGAACTTTGTGAATTTTTAAATATTCCGTCAACAATTATTTTAAAATCACTTGTTTACGTTGTTGATAAAAAGTACGTTCTTGCATTAATAAGAGCAGACAAACAAGTTGAAGAAACAAAATTAATGAATGCTGTTGGCGGTATTGATATCAGAATAGCTTCTGAAGCAGAAATTTTAGAATTAATGCAACAACACGGATTTAATGGTAAAGCAGGATTTGTAGGTCCTAAAGGAATGACAGATATAACTATAATTGCAGATGAAACCGTAAAAGATTTGAAAAACTTTGTTGTTGGTATTAATGAAACAGATAAGCATATGGTTGGTGCAAATTTAGATAAAGATATTCCGACTATAACACATTTTGCAGACATTCGTCTTGTAGAAAAAGACGAATTTTGTCCTCAATGCGGACAACCTCTAAAAGTTACAAGAGGTATTGAAGTAGGAAATATATTCAAATTAGGTACTAAATATTCAAAACCAATGAACGCCGTTTATCTTGATAAAAATGGTAAAGCACAACCATATGTAATGGGTTGTTACGGTATCGGAGTTTCAAGAACAGCAGCGGCAGCCGTTGAAAGATATCATGATGATAACGGTATGTTCTTACCTGTTCAAATTGCTCCATATCACTGCGTAATTGTTCCTGTTTCAACAAAAGATGAATTACAAATGACTACAGCTCAAAAAATTTATGACGATTTGATTAAAGCAGGTGTTGAAGCTGTTCTTGATGACAGAGATGAAAGACCTGGGGTTAAATTCAAAGATGCCGATTTAATAGGTTTCCCTTACAGAATTACAGTTGGTAAAACGATTACTGAAGGTAATGTTGAATTCAAAACAAGAGCGACAGGTGAAATTGAAACTATAAAACCTGAACAATCTGTTGAAAAAGTTATAAATTTAATTAAAGAAGTTGGTATTTTATAATAATAAAAAAGGCTTTCTAAAAGAAAGCCTTTTTTAATTTTAATAAATTAAAAATCAAATTCTGAAAGTTCATGTTTAATAGCATCAGGAGATACCATCGTTAAAGTATCTTCATTTGCTAACGCTTGTTCAAGGTTATACTTATAATCACTTATAACATTATTAAGTTTATAATTTTGCGCCAAAACGTAGTATAAGTCTCCATTATCTGGAACTTCTTGAAGCGCTGATCTTAATAAATCTATAGCTTGAGTGGCACGTCCTGTTTTTACAAGAATTTGAGAAAAAATTTTATAAGCTTCAACATCTCTCGGATTTAATTCTAAACATTTATTGAGATTAAGCATTGCCTGTTCCATATCTCCCTGTTCAAAATAAATTGCACCCATATTGAAATATGACCAGCTCCAGTTAGAATTTTCGTCTAAAACAATTTTATACTCATTAATAGCTTCTTGTATTTTACCCTCATTTTTATAAATATATCCAAGATGAAAATGTGCAAAAATATCGTGTGGATTACAATCTACAGCCTTTAAAAAACAAATTTTTGCAACATCAAATTGAGGCGGTCTCATCTTTATATAACACAATCCAAGGTTAAAATAACTATTACCGTCTTCAGAATCTGTTTCTAAAACTATTTTGAATTGTTCAATAGCTTTATCAAATTCATACATATCAATATAAACAAGCCCTAAATTATAATAAAAATCCGTATCATCAGGAGAAATTTCTATACCTTTTAAATATGATTGTTCGGCCATATCAAGTTTACGCATCTTTTCATAAACTATTCCCATATTATAATAAAGGCTTGCATCATTCGGAAAAATAGTTATTAAAAATTGAAATTGCTTTAATGCTTCTTCATTAAAGCCTTTATCAAGCAAAACCATTGCAAGACGACGTCTTGCTTGAAAATTTGATGAATCTTCTCTTAATATCTGCTGTAATTCTTCAATTTCTTCGTTATCGTTTTCATTTTCCATATCATAATAATAACATATTTTTAAAAAACCAAACAAGTATCAATGTTTGTTAATGAAATAACGTAACAAATTTGTCTTTTTTTTGACAATAAAATAAAATTGTTATTGTACTTTGTAAAAAGGATATATTATGGGAATAACTAAAGATACACCTCTTACTCCGCATGAAGTCAGAGAAATTCTTAATTCGGATAATAAAGAAATTATAAGACTTTGTAAACTTGCAGCAATAACTCCAAGACAGAATGAAAAGGGTTATACATATTTTTCTTACGATGAAGTAAAACGATTAAAGGAATTACGAGACAGCTATAGAAAATCTGTGATTAGTTCAAGTCAATTCAGAACATTAGAGATAATAAAAAGTGCATTTTATCAATTAGAAGATAATATGCCTGAAAGTGCAATGCTTGATATAAACAATAAATTTAAAAAACTTGAACAATTTTTTGAAGAATACGAAAAATGTAAAAGCGAAAATGCAAATTTAAAATTAAAATTAAATGAAATAAGCAAAAATAATTGCTATCTAAAAGATCAGTTAAAAGAATTTAAACCTATGGGAATGGGTGTATATATAAAAGTAAAAAAGAAAGATTATTCAATATAAAAAGAGGTAAAATAATGGCAGTTAAAGAAAAAGATAAAGAAGAAACTACTAATGTAAGTGCTGAAAGAGAAAAGGCATTAAAATTAGCAATAGAAAAAATAGAAAAGGATTTCGGAAAAGGTTCAATAATGAAGCTTGGGGATAAAACAGCAGTAAATGTTGAAGCAATCCCAACAGGAGCATTAGACCTTGATATAGCACTTGGAATAGGCGGTATTCCAAGAGGAAGAATTATAGAAATATATGGACCTGAAAGTTCGGGTAAAACAACATTAGCACAACATATCGTTGCAGAATGCCAAAAAAGAGGCGGTATTGCAGCATTTGTAGATGCAGAACACGCACTTGATCCTGAATATGCAAGAAATTTAGGTGTTCAAGTTGATGAATTACTTATATCTCAACCTGATACAGGTGAACAGGCAATGGATATCACAGAAGAACTTGTTCGTTCAGGTGCAGTTGATGTAATTGTGGTTGACTCTGTTGCAGCACTTGTTCCAAAAGCTGAAATTGAAGGCTCTATGGAAGATCAGCAAATGGGCTTGCAGGCTCGTTTAATGAGTAAAGCACTCAGAAAATTAACAGGTATTATCGGAAAAACAAATACAACGGTTATTTTTATAAACCAATTAAGAAACAAAATCGGAGTTATGTACGGAAATCCTGAAACAACAACAGGTGGTAATGCGTTAAAATATTATGCATCTGTAAGAATGGAAATTAAACGTACAGAAGGTGTTAAAGGTGATGACGGAGACGTTGGAAACCATGTAAGAGTAAGAGTTTTGAAAAACAAAGTTGCACCGCCATTCAGAACAGCAGAATTTGATATTATTTTCGGAAAAGGCATTTGCAAAATCGGTAATATTCTTGATGTTGCCGTAAAACTTGATATAGTTAAAAAAGCAGGCGCATGGTTCAGTTTCAATGATGATAAATTAGGACAAGGCAGAGAAAAAGCAAAAGAATTTTTAGCAGAAAATCCTGATATATTAAATACAATTGAAACTCTTGTAAGAGAAAAACTTGCAGCAGAATAAATTACAAAAGAAAAATAAATTTAAGACGGCGGATTAACTAAAGTTAATCCGCCGTCTTGTTTAATAATTGATAAAAATTATAAAATTCGTAAATCGCAAAATCTTAATGATAAATATTTAAAACTGACCTTTACGAAATGAGCAATAAATGTTTGCGAAAAAATATCAATACAGTGCATTGTTTGAGTGTAACGAGTTTGCACTGTTCAATTTGAGCAATACAATTTATTAGCGAATGAGTTCTGGTCAGCAGTTTCTTTGGGTTCTGTTTCTGCTTGGTTGCTCGCATTAAACGGGTCTACGCTTGCCTGTTTCAGAACATTATTCTTACACAGTCAAGGCTCCACC
>CADCPD010000127.1 GCA_902803265.1 uncultured bacterium
AATCTGAATACTGTCCGCTAATCGTGAAACAACTGTATCTTTTATTACAAGTCTGTCTACAACAACATCAATATCGTGTTTATGAGTTTTTGAAAGTTTTATTTCATCTTCATCAAGATTATAAACTTCTCCGTCGACTTTTACTCTTACAAAGCCCTCTTGAATAAGCTCATTAAAAACATTTTGGAATTCACCTTTTTTACCTTTTGCAACAGGTGCCATAACCTGAATTTTAGTTCCCGCAGGTAAAGTCATAACAGAATTTACAATCTCATCAATAGACTGAGGTTTAATTTCACTTCCGCAATTAGGACAATACGGAGTACCCACACGAGCGTACAAAAGTCTTAAATAATCATAAATTTCCGTAACAGTACCAACAGTAGAACGAGGATTATTGCTTGTTGATTTTTGGTCGATTGAAATAGCGGGCGAAAGCCCGTCAATTGACTCAACATTAGGCTTGTCCATTTGCCCCAAGAATTGTCTTGCATAAGTAGAAAGACTTTCAACATAACGTCTTTGACCTTCAGCAAAAATAGTATCGAATGCTAAAGAGCTTTTACCTGAACCCGATACGCCCGTAAAAACAATTAATTCGTTTTTAGGAAGTTCAAGCGAAACATCCTTTAAATTATTTTCTTTTGCACATTTTATAACAATTTTGTCGCTCATAACAATAATATTATTGCACACAAATTACTTGAAGAAAAAAATTAAGTGTAAAAAATATACTTAAAATGTAAATTTTTTGTAACAAATTTCGGTATTAAGTAAATAAAATTTCTTCACAAGATTTATAATGATGTCGAAAAGTGTGTAGAACTTTGCAATAAAATATGAACATTAATACCTCAAAACCTCAAATAAACTTTGGTTGGAGCTGTGAAACCCATAGAGTAATTATGGATACAGCCCTACAAGACATGCCACAATTTGCAAAATTCAAAGATAAACTTGAACACTTTGTACAGCAGCCTGATCACGATGACGTAGGGTTTTTGGCAAATAAACATTTTTATTTCGGAGAAAAAGATAAACCTCAAGAAGACATTTTCTTCAAAGTTTCTTCTGAAAAAGACGAAAATAATGAAAAAAATATAACAGAAGAAAAATCAACCTCAAAAGGTTTAATTGGCGTATTTAATAAGATTATGAATAAAAATGCAGCAAGTTATATGGACTATAACGGTAAAAATAATGCAAAAGCTGCATATTTGGAACATTTAGACAAAATTGACAATGCAATTGAAGATGAAGATATTGATATTGCAATAGAAAATGCAGGAAGAGCCTGTCACTTTTTACAAGACGTCGCTCAGCCTCAGCATATTGAAGAAACTTCTACTATAGGTAAAGCAATTGATTTAAAAATTCACACAGATTTTGAAGATTTTGCGGAAAAACACGCAAATGATTTTGCAAACGAGTTCCAAGCTGATATAACAAGCAAAAGACATAACCTTCAATTATTCCAGGATACTTTTACTCAAACTAAAGACACAGGAAAAATAACAAGAAAAAATGAACCTAATTGGAATGAAATAGGTCAAAAACAATTTAATATAGCTGTTCAGGCAACAAAAGAATTCCTACAAAATATAAGTATACAGATGGGTTTAGGTAATCAAACATCAAGCGCAGAGGAAGAAGAAATATCTTCTGCAGATGAAACTACTGTATAATCTTAACACTACTTAAAGAGAGTTTGCTGAAAAACATGTTTGTACTATAATTAACTTGGTTGTGAAAGACTTGATAGGCAATGCCCTAGTTCTTAAGGAATGAAGCTTCACAATCCGTAGTACAATACACAGTTAAAATAAGGAGAAGGAAGATGCCAGTAGCATCAATGATTGAACTTTTAGACGCAGGTGTACATTTCGGACACCAAACACAAAGATGGAACCCAAAAATGAAACCATATATTTATGGTGCAAAAAATGGTATTTATGTAATAGACTTACGTAAAACAACAGAATTACTTGACGCAGCATATGAAGCAGTAAGAGATTATGCAGCAAAAGGCAAAAATGTTTTATTTGTAGGTACTAAAAAACAAGCAGCTGACGTTGTTGCAGAAGAAGCAAAAAGAGCTGGTGCATATTACATTAACAGAAGATGGTTAGGTGGTATGTTAACAAACTTTGAAACAATTAGAGGCAGAGTTAACAAATTAAGAGAACTCGAAAGTTTCATTGAAAGCGGTCACGCTGAAAAATTACCTAAAAAAGAAATTGCTCAAATGAACAGACAACTTGCAAAATTAAGCAAAACTTTAGGCGGTATTAAAGACATGAGAGGATTACCTGAAATAATCTTCATCGTTGACCAAACAAAAGAAGAAATTGCTATTCAAGAAGCAAACAAATTAAATATTCCAGTTATCTGTTTAGCTGATACAAACGCAAATCCTGATAATATAGATTATATTATTCCTGGAAATGACGATGCTATTCGTTCAATTAAATTGGTAGCATCAAAATTAGCAGATGCAGTATTGGAAGGTAAAGAATTAAGAGCTGCAAAAGCTGACACGACAAAGAAATTAGAAGAAATCAAACCGGAAGATGCAGGTGTTGAGCCTGTAGCTGCCGAATAATAAGGAGAAATAACAAATGGCAATAACAGCACAAATGGTAAAAGAACTTCGCGAAAAAACCGGTGCAGGCATGATGGATTGCAAAAAAGCCTTAACTGAATGCGATGGCGATATGGAAAAAGCAATTGAAGCATTAAGACAAAAAGGTATTGCTTCTGCTGAAAAGAAAATGGGCAGAATAGCTGCTGAAGGTCTAGTTGCTTCATCAATCAACGATAAAGCCGGTGCTTTAGTTGAAGTTAACTGCGAAACTGACTTCGTAGCAAAAAATGATGAATTTAAAGAATTATGTCAAAATTTAGCAGATTTCGTTGCAGAAAATAATCCTGCTGACGTTGAGGCTTTACTTGCATCAACATGTGAAAAATGCGGTAAAAAAATTGAAGACATTATTAAAGAAAAAATCGCTTCAATCGGAGAAAAAATCACATTCAGAAGATTTGAAAGATTTGAAGGTAACGTTGCATCATATATCCACAACGGTAAAATCGGTGTTTTACTTCAAACAGACGCAAAAGATGAAGTATTAATGAAAGATTTATGCTTACATATCGCATCTTGCGCACCTGAATTCTTATCACCTGAAGATATTCCTGCAGAAGTAAGAGAAGAAGAAAAACGTATCGAAATGGGTAAAGAAGACTTGGCTAACAAACCTGAAAATATCAGAGAAAAAATTGTTGAAGGTCGTTTACACAAAATTCTTGCTCAAAAATGTTTATTAGAACAAGGTTTCGTAAAAGATCCAAGCCAAACAGTTGCTCAATTAATTGAAGGCAAATTAAATATTACTAAATTCGTAAGATACACTCTTGGTGAAGGTCTTGAAAAACGTAATGAAAACTTTGCTGATGAAGTTATGAGCCAAATTAAAGGTTAATTATAATAACAAAAGCAAAAAGCCCTAACAAAAATCTGTTAGGGCTTTTTATTTTGAGCAAAAACAAAAGACGGCACATAAAAGTACCGTCTTTTGAAATAAAAAATCTACTAATTAAACAGCTTTTTGAACCTTATTAGCCTTTAAACAAGCTGTACACACTGTCATTTTACGAGTCACACCGTTATCATTAACTCTAATTGTTTGTAAATTAGGAGTTTGACGATTAACAAGTTGTTTATGAGAGAATGTTAATTTAGCTGCTTTAAGTGTTTTTTTACCGCATACTTCACAATGTTTTGCCATAATATTTCCTTCTTTCTAATTCATCTGAAAACATAATATATCAAATATATTAAATTTACAATAAAAAGTTAAAAATTATTCACACTATGACTTAAAAGAAAAACCTTTAACAACAAAGACCTGTATATCATAAGGGCCAATAACCGTATAAATCTTATTTCGTTTAATCTGAGGAATCGCAACACTATTAACGGTACTAACAGATAATTTAGAAGTAATTTTTGGAACCTCAACCTCAACATTAAATATATTATCAATATCAAAATTTCCAATTATAAATACAGTATTATTTGCAGTACTATCAGAAATAGCGTACGCAAAAACACTATCAAATTTTGTATTTAATGGATAAAAAGTACCCTTTGGAACAAATTCTGACATATAAGATTTAAATTTATTAGCTTTTATAATCTCTGAGTAAATTTCCTTGTAAGCACCGGTAGGTCTACGTGAATAATTATATAAATCAAATTTGCCGCTATAAACAAAATAAATATCAGAATCAGTCTTAGAATCCAACGCTTTCAAATTAGCCCAGTCAAAACTATAATCATCACCGTATTGAAATCCATCAAGATACATTGAATTAACAGGGAGAGTAGAACTAAGCCAAATAATCATTTTTGAAAGGAATACATCATTTATCAAAATC
>CADCPD010000128.1 GCA_902803265.1 uncultured bacterium
AAAGGAATAAAAAAATGGCAAGACCAAAGACAACAAAGAAAAAAGAAAAAAAGAACGTATTACAAGGTGTTGTTCATATTCAATCAACATTCAATAATACAATCGTAACTTCAACAGATACACAAGGTAATGCAATTGCTTGGGCAACTGCTGGTGCTACAGGTTTTAAAGGTGCAAGAAAAGGTACTCCGTTTGCAGCTCAATCAGCAGCCGAATTAGTTGCTAAAAAATCAATTGACCAAGGTATGAAAAAAGTAGAAGTTTATATAAAAGGTCCTGGTTCAGGACGTGAAACTGCTATCAGAGCTATCCAAGCTGCAGGATTGGAAATTACATTAATTAAAGACGTAACTCCAATTCCTCACAACGGATGCAGACCTCCTAAAAAACGTAGAGTATAGTAGCAGATAGTTAAAAGTAGAACGAAAAAGAAGGAAAATAAAATGGCAAGATATACAGGACCAACAAACAAATTATTCCGTAACTATGGAGTAAAAGAATTATCTAACAGAAAATTGACTTCTTCTATGAGACAAACAGAATCAGGTCAACATGGTGCAATGAGAAAGAAACTTTCTGAATATGCATTACACTTAAATGAAAAACAAAAAATCAGATTAACATACTTATTATCTGAAAAACAATTTGCAAAATATTATAACGAAGCTGCAAGAAGAAAAGGCGTTACAGGTACTATTTTATTACAATTATTAGAATCAAGACTTGATAATGTATTATTCAAAGCTGGTTTTGGTATAACAAGAAAACAATCAAGACAAATTGTAAATCACGGACATATTTTGGTAAACGGTAAAAAAGTAGATATTCCGTCATACCTATTAAAAGCAGGTGATGTTATAACAGTTAAAACAAGATCAACAGATTTTGTAAAAAAACAAGTTATTGAAATGATAGATATGGCTTGTGCTCCTGCATGGTTGACAATTGATAAAGATGCTTTAAAAATTACTTTTGACAGAATTCCTGAAAGAGGAGAACTTGATTCAGAATTCAAAGAACAACTTGTAATTGAGTTCTATTCAAAATAGTCAAAAGAAATAGCCGAAAATAGCAAAAAGGTTAAAAATCAACTAGGAGAAAAGGTATTATGGAATTAAAAATAAAAGCAGTAAATACAACAACAAGTGCTGACGGATCTCAATACGGTAAATTTGTTATTGAGCCGTTAGAAAAGGGGTTTGGTACAACAATCGGAAACTCTTTAAGAAGAGTATTGTTATCAAGCTTGGAAGGTACAGCAGTAACATCAGCAAGAATTGAAGGTATTACACACGAATATACTTCAATCCCTGGTATCTTAGAAGACGTTATTGATGTAATGTTGAACTTAAAGGGTTTGGTAGTAAAAACTGATTCAAAAGAAGCTCAACACTTAAGAATAGATATTGATACAGCAGGACCTGTTCTAGCAAGTGATATTCAATTGCCTGCAGGTGTAACTGTAGTAAACCCTGACTGGTTAATATGTACAATAGCAGATGGTGGTAGCTTCCACGCTGATATTATTGTTGAAACAGGTAAAGGTTATGTAGCAAATGATGTACCTCGTGATTCAAAAGACGGTGCAGCAATTGATATGTTACCTATTGATGCAACATTCATGCCTATCAAGAGAGTAAGTTACAATGTAGAACCAACTCGTGTAGGTGATGTTGTTGACTATGATAAATTGATATTAGAAATTTGGTCAAACGGTTCAGTTGATGTAACAAGTGCTTTATCTCAAGCATCACAATTATTAATTGACCACTTCATTCAAATTTCTGCAATTTCCGGTCAACCTGCAACAATTTCTATTCCAAGTCCTGTTCAAGAGGAAGAAGTAGTTGAAGAAGAAACTCCTTCTATTACAATTGAAGAATTGGAATTATCAGTAAGAGCTTATAACTGCTTGAAAAGAGCAAGCATTAATTCAATGGCTGAATTATTGAAGAAATCTGAACACGATTTATTGAATATTAAAAACTTCGGTAAAAAATCATCAGATGAAGTTGTTGAAAGATTAAGACATTTCGGTTTGGATTTAGCTCCGGGACCTGAAATAACAGAAGAAGAATTAAACTAATAAAGAATATATAGAAGGATAAAAAAAATGCGACACTTAACTAAAAAACATACTTTATCAAAAGCAAAAGACCAAAGAGACGCACTTTTAAGAGCATTAGCTACTGAATTATTCACTCATGGTGAAATAAAAACAACAATGCCAAGAGCAAAAGCTTTAAGAGCATATGCAGAAGGTATTATTACAATGGCTAAAACTGATAGTGTTCACTCAAGACGTCAAGTATCAAAATTCATTTATGATAAAGAAATCGGTAAATTTATCGATCCTCAAACAGGTGAATTATTTGATGCTCCGGATAAAGACAAAAAATTAACACCACAAACAGTTTTAAGAAAATTATTTTACATAATTGGTAAAAAATATTCTTCAAGACAAGGCGGATATACAAGAATTTACAGATTACCGCCAAGACGTGGTGATGCTACTGAAATGGCATTAATTCAACTTGTATAATGACAAGATATAAACTCGAAATAGCATATATTGGTAAGAATTATGCAGGAAGCCAAATCCAGTTGGCAAAAAACGGAACAGTCGAAACAAAACCGACAATTCAAGGTGAACTTGAAAAAGCAATTAGTACATTGATAGGAGTTAAAAACTCCAAACAAATAAGAAACATAAAAACAATCTTTTCCGGAAGAACTGATGCAGGTGTAAATGCGAAAGCACAAGTTGTTCATTTTGATACAGATAAAGAATTTGTTGCTTCAAAATTTATCAAATCAATAAACAAACTGCTTCCACAGGATATATCAGTATCAGTAATTGAAAAAGTTGATGATAATTTTCACTCTCAAATGTCAGCCAAACAAAGACATTATGAATACAGATTTATTAACCGTAATCAAAAAAATGCCTTTGATGGAGATTTGATGAGAGTTGAAAAAGAAGTTAATCTTGAAAGAATGTCAAAAGCCTTAAAATATTTAGAAGGTGAACATGATTTCAAATCTTTTAAAAATTCCGGAGTCGATAACCCTAATACAATTTGTAAAATAACCCGTGCAGATTGTAGAAGGGAAGAGGATTTAATCATTATTGAATTATCCGCAAACAGATTTTTATACAATATGGTGAGAAATATAGTTGGAACTCTGTTAATGATAGAAAAAGATAATTTACAACCCGAAGTAATGAAAGAAATCCTGGAATCAAAAGACCGCAACAGAGCGGGAAAGAAAATAAGTCCATACGGACTTACCTTAGTTAAAATAGAATACTAAAAGAATATAATGGAGAAAAAAGCATGAAAACTTATTCAGCAAAACCTCTTGAAGTAGAAAGAAAATGGTATGTAATCGATGCTACAGATGAAATTTTAGGTCGTTTGGCAGTAAGAGTTGCAAACATTTTAAGAGGTAAAAATAAACCTCAATACACACCAAACGTTGATACAGGCGATTTTGTAATCGTTATCAACGCTGATAAGGTTCGTGTATCAGGTAACAAAGAAACTGACAAGATTTATTATCACCATACAAAATATCCTGGTGGATTAAAATCAGCAAGTTTCAAAGAGTTAATGGAAAAAGATCCTAGACTTGCTATTGAAAAAGCAGTAAAAGGTATGTTACAGCACAATACTTTAGGTGATACTCAATTCACAAAATTGAAAGTATATGCAGGCAGTGAACACCCACACGCAGCACAAAAACCTATCGTATTAGAAAAGGAGGCTAAATAATGGCAAATGATGCAGTAATGGCAACAGGTCGTAGAAAAACCTCTATCGCAGTTGTTAAATTAGTAAAAGGTAAAGGAAGAATTTTCGTTAACGGAAAAACTTTGAAAGATTATATCGGAAACAGACCAGCTGTTGAAATGATGTTATACAGACCTCTAGTTTTAACAGAAAATCAAGAAAAATATGATGTAAAAGTTAAAACTGTAGGCGGCGGTGTTGTTTCACAATGCGGCGCAATTAGACATGGTATTGCAAGAGCATTAGTAAAATCAAATGAAGAATATAAAAATGTTCTAAGAGCAGAAGGCTTATTAACTCGTGATCCACGTGTTAAAGAACGTAAAAAATACGGACGTAAGAGAGCTAGAAAAAGATTCCAATTCTCAAAACGTTAGTATTTTATTCGATATACAAAAGGAAGCTTCAAATGGAGCTTCTTTTTTTTTTGCAATAAAAATGGGTTGATTTTATTCAACCCGTTTAAAATTTGTTAATTGGTTTTTGGTTTATTGGTTTGGTTTTTAGTAAAATTTTATTTAGAACTTTTTATAAAAGTGTCTCTTTCAGGTTGAGCTTTATATGCTACAACTTTTCCTGCAAAATTTAGATAAGCTCTATCTTTTGCCTTTAATCCAGTGGAATATATTCTTTTTGGTGGTTGTTGGATTTGATTAAATTTAGCTTGTTGTTGTTGGTTTAATAAACGGTTTATTTGCATTGGATTGCTCATTCCAGTGCTGCTTTTTATTATATTTAAATTTTGTTCAGGACTGTTAAAGATACTTGTGATATCTGTTATACTTGTTGTATTTTGTCCTTGATTAAAACTAAACGCTTTCATTATAAACCTTACTTAAACCTAACCCTAAAACTTTATTGAAATTTAATGCATTATTATAAATGCATTAATATTATTCTTTCGAATAGATTTTTATAGTGGCTAATTGATAATTACTTTTAGAAAAATCTAAATTAAATAGATTAATAATGTCTTCACATACACACGAAATAATTTCAAAAACTTTAACCATTATAAAAACCACCAATAACTACCTACATATATATAAAAACATGTTCTCAAAAAAAATTGCTTTTTTTATAAAAATTTTTTTAATATTTATATATTTATAAAATTTTTTATTCCACATTTCTTTAGCTGTAAAGAAACGTGGAGCAAAGAAACTCTCGCCCAGAACTGCATTCACACGTAATTTGTAAATGTTCTACATTGAGTCCGCAAACTCACAAAATTTGTTAATGTTCAAACAGTGCGGACTAATCGTTGTAGAACATAACAATTACGGTTCATTTCGCAAAGGGCGACAAATTAATCTGAATTTTGAAGCTTTTCGCAAACATTTATTGTTTATTTCGTAAAGGTCAGTAAGTTATAAACATTTTTATTATTATAAATTTTACAGTTATTATACAAACCTATATAAAGTAGATTAAAATTTATTCTTTTTTCGTGATAAAATTAGAGTACAGATAGTTGAAAGGTAGAATATGAAAGAATTATATTATCCTCAGGAAATTGAAAAGAAATGGCAAAAAAAATGGGCAGACGAAAAAGTTTTTAAAACTTATGACAATAGTGAAAAGCCTAAATATTATGCGTTATCTATGTTCCCGTATCCAAGCGGAAAATTGCATATGGGACATGTCAGAAACTATACAATAACAGACGTTATTGCAAGATTCAAGAAAATGAAAGGTTATAATGTTTTACATCCAATCGGATGGGACAGTTTTGGTCTTCCTGCAGAAAATGCCGCTATGCAGCATGGTGCAAATCCTGCAACTTGGACTGATGAAAATATTGCATATATGACAAAGCAATTGAATATGCTTGGTATTTCTTATGACTGGGACAGAGAAGTTACAACCTGCAAACCGGATTATTATAAATGGACTCAATGGTTATTTTTGCAGTTATATAAAAAAGGTTTGGCTTATAAAAAAGAAGCCGCAGTAAACTGGTGTGATAAATGCGGAACAGTTTTAGCCAATGAACAAGTTATTGACGGCAAATGCTGGAGATGTGACAGTGTTGTTGAAAAGAAATATTTATCTCAATGGTTCTTAAAAATAACTGATTATGCGGAACAACTTCTTCAAGACTTAGATAAACTTGAAGGTTGGGGCGACAATGTTAAAACTATGCAGGCTAACTGGATAGGTAAATCAACAGGTGCTATTTTTAGATTTAAAGTAGTTGATGCACCAAGCGGTGAAGAAATTGATGTTCCTGTTTATACAACAAGACCTGA
>CADCPD010000129.1 GCA_902803265.1 uncultured bacterium
TGCACACTCGCAATTGACGGCGGACTTATCTCGATTGATATGTAAGAACTTGAAATTAAATGAAAAAACAAGTGATTTAATATACTACGCAGGACTTCTTCAAAATATCGGTAAAATTACATTGCCTGCTGAATTATTTAGCAGAAATGGCAAATTATCAAAAGAAGAATGGGAAAAACTTCAAAATTCTCCAAACGTAGGTGTAAATTTACTTATGAATATTAACTTCTTATCAGAAGTTGTACCATATATTCACTACCACAAAGAACGCTGGGACGGACAAGGCGAACCTGAAGGATTAAAAGGTATGTCAATTCCTTTTGGTTCAAGAATAATTGCTGTAGCAGATGCATTTTCTGCGTTAACTTCTGATAGACCTTTCAGAGAAGCTATGGATAAAACTAAGGCTCTTGATATTATTAAGTCTGAAGTTGGTGTCAAATGGGACCCTGATGTTGTTAATGCATTATGCAAATTGATGAATTACAATCAAGAATAAACATTTAGTCACACAAATCGTAATATGTTATATGAAAAGACAAAAGGCGAGGTTTAGCCAACCTCGCCTTTAATTTTGTTTTGTATGAAAACTACTATAGAAGAGTTATATCTTCTTGATAAGGAAGTACTTGTTTCATTTTCTTTATGAAGTCGTGTGATTCTTGAGGAGCGTGTCTCCAGTCAACCGCACATACTGCTCTTTGAATCCAGAATAGATCTTTAAAGAAAACGTATTGTGAATTAACAGCTTTTTCTTTTGAATCCAAAAAGATTTGTTGAGCATCTACTAATTGCGATACAGGAACTTTTCCTGCCAAGTATTGAGATTTAACTTTTGAATAGTTTTCTTGTGATGCAAACATAGCTTTATAGTTTTTATCAATACTAAAGTATCCTGCAACAGCTTTGTTTACGTGATGTCTAACTTCTTCTTCTATTTGAGTTCTTACTTCATCTTCGTATTTTTTCAACTCATCCAATTCGGCTCTTGTTCTTGCAATTTCCGCGAATTTTGTACCGCCTTCAATTGGTTTCCATTGAGCAAAAATTCCGAAATATACACTGTCTTTATTAGCATGTTGAAGTAATTGATTTAATGGTAAAGCTGTACTACCAATTTGAGTACCTACACCATCATATGTCGGTAACATAACTGTCGGAAATTCACTTGAATAGTGTCTGCCTGGTAGAGTTGTATATTCAAGTTGTAATTTTGCATCAGGTAATACAAATTTTTGAACGTACATTGCCATTTCAATTTTCTTCATTTTTTGAGCAGTTCTTAATTTTGCAAGTTCCGGTGAAACTTCATATGCTCCAGCAGAAAGAACACGGATTAATTGTTCCAAACCTTGTTCGTGAGCAATATGATTAATAATATTAATTTCACTTGTTAAGAAAGTATTGTCAGTTGCTTTAATAGGTGCAAGTTCAAAGTCTTTTGATTGGTCTTGATACAATAACTTACTGATTTGTACTTTAATATTTTTTAGATCTGCTGCCATATCTAAAAGTCTTTGTTCATGCTTATTAAGTTCACTTGCCCAACGTAGAGATTCTTCTTGTCCGCAATAGCCCATTTTTTCTCTTACTCTTGCCATTGCTAAGTTTTCTCTGCTTTCTCTTACGTAGTCTTTTTGAACTTTAATTTTATTTTGTAGCATTAATGTATCTATGTAAAGCATTGATACTTCAATACCCATATTTTGTTCAGTCAAAAATTCTTCATATTTTGAAAAATCTAAACTTTTCTTTTTAATTAAGATATTTGTAACCAAAGCAGGTGAATAAAGGATTTGTTCCATACCAAGTTTAAATACGCCTGTTTCTTTTGGATATATTAATTTAGCACTTTCTGCATAACCGTCATTATATGATTGATATCCAAGAGTAACCGTTGCTGTTGGTAAATATCTTAAAGCAGCTGATACAGCACTTCTTCTTGCAGCTTTAACCAATAATTTCTTTCTTTCGATATCAAGGTTGCTTGCGTATAATTTATCAAATACATCACCTAAAGTTAATACATTTGCTTTTCTGTTAGAAATAACTTCTGCAGTATACATAATTCTTAAGTGAGGTTTGTATCCGATATCTGCAGCTGTATCTCTGTTTATAAATAACAATTCATCTTCATAGAATTGAACTTGTCTTGGTTTTGGAGTATTACCTGCAAGTACAGACTTAATATTAAATGATGTAGCTTCAGAAATTTTTCTGTCTAAATCGTATGCGCCGGTACCCATTAATATACCCATTTCAACATCTTCTTTACCTAATGTTGAATATGACGGAAGTTTTTTAGCATTAATCGCATTGTATAGGGCTTGTCTTTTTTCTGTAGATAAATTGAACAACGGAGTTACAATAACTGCATCATAATTATCTAATTTTGCTATTGTAGGTTCAATATTGTTATTTACAGGAATAACTGTTAAATTTAAATTAGGTAATTTTGATTTTGCATATGCATTCCAGTCTTTTTTGGTTTTGTAGAAGTTTTCGTTCATTAAAACAACACCTTTTTTGAAAGGAACAACTTTTGCAAATAAATTAATACCTTTAATATTTTGTTGAACTGGATTAAAGAAATTATCACCTAAATCTCTTAAACCGTATTGATCAATTGTTAAAACAAATTTGTTTCTGTTTGGAGTTTTGTTCAAAGCTTCTGAAACAAACCAACCCAGAGAAACAACCATTGTTGCATTTGAATTTAACGCTTGAGTAGCAACTTTTTTAGCTCCTGCTTCTGTCCAGTTACCTACGAAAACATAATCCTTAGGAAAACTTGCTTTGTATTCAGGAGCAGTTGAAACTGTAATTGCCTTTTTAAATTGTTCCATTACTTGAGTATTTTTGTCTGACGGACCGTCAAAAACAAAAGCATACACAAGAGTTCGTGCATTTTTGTTATAAGTTACAGGTTTACTTTTTGATGCACTCAATAAAGTTTGACCTTGTGGGGCTGCGATAACTGCCATATTGATATTACTTAAAATAAATGTAAGTAATAAAACTATCGCCATAAATCTTTTCATAATCTTTACCTCTTCCAATCTAGTATATTTAGTATATTAAAATCACATCTAGTATTCAATACTAGATTAAGTTTTATTAAGCACTACGTCATGTGTTAATAAATATAAGGTTGCACGAAAATTTATTTTGTTTACAATTGTTAATATGATAAAATTTTTCGCACCAATAATACTGTTAA
>CADCPD010000130.1 GCA_902803265.1 uncultured bacterium
AAAAGATAGGTTAAGTTTATGAAAATTTCTGCAATTCAATCAATGAATTTTACATCATTTTCAGCTCCAAGAGCTAATTCTGGAGCTGTAACATCTCCAATTCAAAAAAATGAGCCAAAAACAGATATGATGGCCTATATGAACAATTTAGGCAAACAAGCAATGATAAAGCCAAATATGCAAAAATCCTTGGCAATATCATTCACGGGCTGGTCACCTGAAGCCCATAATAAAGAAACCATTGATAAAATGGTAAAAATAATGAAAGATCCTAAAGTTCAAAAGATTGCAGTTTCAGGTCATACCTCACCTGATGGGGATAGTTTTGGTACGACATTTGCAATGGCAAATTTAATTAACCAAGCAACAGGCAAAAAGGTTGATGTCTTTGTATTTGGAGATAACTTCCCTTCACACTATAATTACTTAAATACAAATCCTGATGTAAATGTTATAGTTCATAAACCAGGTAAACCTGAACAAGCGGATGCAGCAGCCGAAAAGTACGGTAAATATGATTTAGCAATTTCATGTGACTGTTCTGAAACAAAATTGATGGCTGCAGATTACAGAAAAGGTGTTATGAACAAAGCTACTTACAGCTTAAAGATTGATCACCACCCATACAAAGAAGAATTTAATGAAAAATTTGGCAGAATGATGAATAATAAATTTGCCAAAACAGAAAATTTAATAGACAGTACACTTCCTGCAGCAGCTGACATAGCAATGCAGTTCGTAGAACCTTTAGGATTAAAACCTGAAGAACTAAGAAAAGAAGCAAAAGATGCTATGTTTACAGGAATGTTAACTGATACAGGATGTTTCAAATATGCAAATACACCAATGACATTTGAAGATGCAGCTTTACTTATGAAAGCAGGCGTAAATAATAGAGAAGTTAACTTAAATGCAATGGGTAATACCCCTCAAGTTGTTCTTGATGCAGAAAAGGTTGCATTGAGCAAAATTCAATATTCACCAAAAGGTAAAATTGCATACTTCATAGAAGACCAAGATATTAAAAATGCTAAAAAAGCATGTAAAGAAGCAGGTTACGCTCAAGAAGGAAAAGATGCAGTAAAAGATGTTTGCGGAAGACTTCCTGAACTTGAAGGCGTAGAAGTTGGATTTAAAGTTGCAGAATTCGGTAAATCGGCTGCAATATCAATCAGAAGCAGAAGTTTTGATGTTTCAGAAATTGCAAGACAATACGGTGGCGGCGGACACAAAAATGCTGCAGCATTCCAAATTCCTGGCAACGGCAAATCAATCAATGAAACAGTTGCAGAATTCGTTAAAAATCTTGAAGAAAAATTAATTGCTGAAGGCAAATAACTTACTATTACACGCACAACAAAAATAACCAACAAAATAATTGTTGGTTATTTTTGTTGAAATATAAATATGTTTGTATTTTAATAAGGTTACAGCAAAATATTTTTGCGAGTCTCAAAGAAAGCAGGACAATTTTAATTGTCAAAAAAAGAAATAAAATTAGCTAAATATGCAGGATTTTGTTACGGTGTAAAAAGAGCCGTAGAAACAGCAAAAAAATTAAAACTTGAAAATCCTAATAAGAATGTATATGTTTTTGGTGAATTAATACACAATGCAGATGTCATAAATGAACTTGAAGCATTAGGCATCAGAACTTTGTATGAAATACCTGAAAAAGTTGAAAATTCTATTTGCATTATAAGAAGTCATGGAGCTAGTCCTGATATAATAAGCAAACTTACTGATGCAGGATTTGAAATACATGATTTAACTTGTCTTGACGTGAAAAAAGTTCAACAAAAAGCAATGGAACTTGTTAAAGATGGATATTATCTTGTAATTGTAGGCAAAGCAGAACATCCTGAAGTAGTTGCAATAAGAGCACATGCTGAACAATACGGCAATAATATTCTTGTTTCAAATGATGTAAAAGAATTAAAACAACATGAAGAAAAATTAAAACAAAATAAAAAGATTGGTGTTGTCGTTCAGACTACACAAAGACTTGAAACATTGAACAAAATCGTTGAGTATCTTACATCAATATCAAAAGAATTAAAGATTTATAATACTATTTGTTTAAGCACAAGTCACAGACAAAACGAAGCCAGAGAACTTGCAAAAGAAAATGATTTAATTCTTGTTGTAGGTTCAAAAAAGAGTGCAAATACCACTCACTTAGCCGAAATTTTAAACAAAATTTCAAAAACAATTCATATAGAAAATGCTGATGAATTAAAAGACTATGATGAAATACTTAACTCATCAGAAAAAATTGCTGTAACAGCGGGTGCTTCTACACCTGTAAATATAATAGATAACGTAATTAATTATATAAAAGGAGGAAAATAATTATGGCAGAAAAAACTATGGATGAATTTGAACAACTGTTAGAAGAAACTTTTTCTAAAAGTTATTCGGTTGCTGATATCGTTGAAGGTACAGTTATCAGAAAAGAAGCTGACGGATACTTAATCAGCGTTAAAGGTATCAAGACAGAAGCTTATTTACCTGAAAAAGAAGTATCAGGATCAGATGAAGAACCAGAAAAACTTGAAATTGGTGACATCAGAGAATTTTATGTATTAAAAGAAGAAAATGATGATGAAGCTATGCAATTATCATTGAAGAGAATTGCATTTGCTCAAAGCTGGGCACAACTTAATGATGCTAAAGTTATGGGCGATACAATATTAGCAAAAGTTGTATCAACTGTTAAAGGTGGTGTATTAGTTGATGTTGCTGGCTTAAAAGGATTTATTCCTTCTAGCCAATTAAGAACAGGTACACCATTTGATGGTTTAATTGATACAAAAATTGAAGTAAAAGTTCTTGAAGCTGACCCTAAAAAGAACAAACTTATCTTATCTCAAAGAATGGCAGTTGCAGAACAACGTAACCAAGTTGTTGATAACGTTATTTCATCACTTGAAGAAGATATGGTTGTTAAAGGTAATGTAGTTAGAATAACTGATTTTGGTGCATTCGTTGATATTAACGGCATTGATGGTTTATTACCGATTTCTGAAATTTCTTGGCAAAGAATTAAACATCCATCAGATGTTTTAACATTAGGCGATACAATCGAAGTAAAAATCATCAAAATTGATAACGAATTAAAGAGAATTTCTTTAAGCTTAAAGAGAATGACAGAAAATCCTTGGTTACAAATTGAAGGTCAATTTGAAGAAGGTCAAGTTATAAAAGGTACTGTAAACAAAGTTGTAAGTTTCGGTGCATTTATTAACATCTTCCCTGGAGTTGAAGCATTATTACCGGTAGCTGAAATTTCAGATGAAAACGTAAATCCGTTCAATATGTTCAAAGTTGGCGATGAAATTGAAGTATTAATCAAAAAATTCACTCCACAAGAACACAGAATTGCGTTAAGTATAAAAGATATCCAAAAATAAGGATTGACATATAAAATAGGGATTATTAAGAAATCTTAATAATCCCTATTTTTTTGCTAAAAAATGCTAAAAATGTGGAATATTACAAGTGTAACAGAGTTATACAATTATGCCCCAAGTACTTCTGCTAAACCAAGACAACAAACCGCTTCAATATACAAATTGGAGGAGAGCGGTAGTATTACTTATAAAAGGTAAGGCTGAAGAAATTCAAGAAAATATAGAACAATTAGAGAGCTATATTAAGCTAGGGGAATATTATATACCTAAATGTATAAAATTAAAAGAACAAATGGCAATTCCAACTAAGGAGTTGCCATTTTCTCGTCATAATATATTTAAGCGTGATAACTATACTTGCCAATACTGTGGAAAGCACCTAGAAGACGGTGAATTAACAATAGACCATGTATATCCAAAATCAAGATTTGGTCCGGATATATGGGAAAACTTAGTTACTTGTTGCAAAGAATGTAATCAAAAGAAAGCCGATAAAACGCCTAAAGAAGCACATATGAAATTATTAAAAAGACCAGTCAGACCATCATTTGATGATGATTTAGGGTTAACAGCATAATAAAAAAAAACTGCGATCGCTCGCAGTTACAAACCTAAATTTTAATAAAGAGAGAGCGAAATTTTTAAAAGTCCTCGCTCTTAATGGACTTGTTAAATCTTATCTCAAGCTATTAGCCACCACCAATAGCCCACAAAGTATTATCTTGTGCAGCACTTTGTTCTAATTGATCCATACCTTTAAGTGTTGCCTCAATTTGTGAAAGCTGAGAGTCAATAGATTCCTTTTCTAACTCAAGTTGAGAAGATTCAGATTGTAATCTTTCCAAGAAACCATTATCTGCTTCACTATATGGATTACCAAAACTTTTCGTACAAGTTACAGATATATCATCAACTTTATATACTGTAGCATCACCGTCTTTAACACCGCAAGAAACTGCAAACTTCCAATCAGCAGAATTTATAACATCAGTACGTTTAGCCGTAACACCATTGTTTTTATCTTTTTCTAAGTCTGTTTTTACAGCAGAATCCCAAGCTTTTTGAGCGCTGTTAACACGCTTTGTATCACTTTGAATAATTTTTATTTGATCTAATTTGCGTTGAACTAAGTCACCAAGCTGCATCTGACGTAACTCTAAATTAGACTTACGTTGTAGATAATCAGCCTTATTAATTATTGCAGATGACAAAGCCATAAACTACTAATCCTTTTTACACGCTTACAACAATATAAAGTATTTTAAAATTGCCGAATTTCAATATTAAGAAAAATTGTTACAATTCGTAATATTAAGATTCATAATTTTGAACAAGCTTACAAATTTCATCTTGCCAAGCATCAGTTTTTTCAAGGAAAAAATCTGCACCTTTTTGTGAACATGCAAGTTTATATTCTTTTTTATTACTTGCTGACATAACACCAATAACTGTCTTATAAGGTTTTCCATTAGAAATTTTTTTCAATTCATCAAGTAATATAAAACCTTCTCTTTGTGTTGGAATAAACAAATCCATTAACACAAAATCATAGTGATTCTTTTTAAATAAATCAATAGCGCCAACAATATCATTAGAAGTAACACATTCAAAACTTTCTCTTTTTAACATAGTACTTAATTGATAAGTAATAACACCTAAATCATCAATTATTAATACTTTTCCCTTAACGCCTTCGTCTTCGGAACGTGCGCGCACTTTTACAGCATTAATCTCTTTCATTTTATTAGCATTAGAAAATGGTTTTTTAGGATCTAATTGTAATGTCTCTTTTAATTGTTTTATTTCTTCTTCAACGTTCAACAGCTGACGTTTTAGTGAAGGTAAATCAATACTGCCAACATCCGGAAGAAGCTCATCAGTTAATCCAAAGAATTTTTTTAAAAAACTTTCATCGAGTTCAATTGTAACTTTATCTGCCATAAATTTCTCCTGACTTTTAGAATATATCACTTATTTTGTAAAATGTAAACTTTTTTTACATAAAAAAGCAATTTTTTTTAGAAAAATTACTTTATATAGATGTAATAAAGTTAGGTGGGAATAAGTTTTATGTTTAGTGAAGAATTTATGCGTTATTTGATTAATTATCAAAAGGCTGAGCCAAAAAAAGTTGAAGAAAATAAAACAGTTACAATTCCGTTTGAATCATCAAACAAATGTAAAAAATTAGCTACAATATTATTAACAGCTAAAAAATAACTGGTTATAAAAAATAATACAAAAAAAGTACCAATCTGCTGATTGATACTTTTTTTTGTGTTAGAATCAGCAATAAGAGAGGATTAAATAATGGAAAATTTATCTATATTTCTGATAGAAAAAGAACCTAACACTATGCAGCTTTTAAAAATGTATCTAAAAGAACTGGATTATGTTGAAATAATTGGAGAATCTGAAGACTTAAATAATAGTATTGCACAAGTTTTAAAAATTCTACCGGACGTTATAATTACAGATATTAGCGAAAATCCTGATAAGAATTACGAAATTATTGAATCAATAATTGATAAACATCCTACAGTTAAAATCATTGCTACCGCAAATGAATACTCAACAGATACAATTATCCGTGCAATGAGAGCAGGAATCAGAGAATTTTTACCAAAACCATTAATTAAAGATAACCTTTTAAAATCAATAGACAAATTTAAAACTCAAATTTTAGATAAAACAAAAGAAAATGAAACAAACAGCAAAGTTATAACTGTTTTTTCAAATAAAGGCGGAGTTGGCAAGACATCAATTGCTGTTAATTTAGCTTTAGAACTTGCAAATATTACTAAAGAAAAGGTTGCTCTTGTTGATTTAAATATGCATTTGGGCGATATAACTACATTTTTAGATATTACACCATCATTTAATATTTCATATCTGATAAAAAAAATTGAAGGCGCAAATGAAGATTTCATGCTTTCAACATTAGAACAATACAATAATACTGAAATGTATGTATTAGCTGATCCGCCATATAGGGAAGAAGCAAAAAAAATTCTACCTAATGAAATAAAAAAAATGATTAATGCACTAAGAACAACATTTTCATATATTATAATAGATACTAATTCGACTTTTGATGAAATTACAGTAACCACACTAGATAATACGGATTTAATACTGCTTGTTAGCGCAATAAATGTACCTGCAATAAGAAATTGTCAAAGATGTTTGGATGCCTTTGACAGACTTGGATACGAAGAAGAAAAAACAAAAATAGTTGTTAACCGTTATATGGAAAATGATGACATAAAACTAGAAGACGTAGAAAAAGCTCTTGATAAAGAGATTTATTGGAAAATACCTAATAATTACTACACAATAACAAGTGCAATAAGTAAAGGTAAACCCGTAAGCGTTATTAACAATGACTCTAATATTGCAAAAAGCTATCGAGAATTAGCAACAAATATTAGCGACAATATATACAGACAAAGTGCAATAAAAATTATTAACAGAAATCCACTTGCGGTATTGGAAAATTTAATATAAAAAAAAACGGAACTTGTGTTCCGTTGAGTATAACCAAAAAACTTTACCTATTTCCCAATCCGTGCTTATTTAACTAAGCGATAAAATTTGCTCCAAGGTAACTTGCACCGTGAAAAAATGATTCTTGCATAATACCTTTTAAAGATTTTCTTCTGATATCTTTTTTTGCTTTTGAGTTGATTGATTCTGAAGAAGCTTTGTAATAGTCAGCTACAACTTGTGAAAATAATTGGTGTGCCATTTACTTGCCTCTCTTAAATCTCTCTTACATTTATATAAAGTAAACGAGTGTTAAAAAATTGCTCTTTTTTATGCAAAAAAATACACATTTCTTAACAATATGTTCAAATAAACAATGTTGACTGCTTTTTAGTCAACAACAAGAAATGCTTTTCTAAAATATAATTTTCCTTATACTTATTTAAGTATTTCTCTCTAAAAAAATTGCCTTTTCTATAACATTAACTTTTAAATAAACATCATCAACAAAATAAAAAACCCGATTAAGAAATCGGGTTAAAAATTGATTATTAAGAGAGAGAGAGTTTATAAAATATCTTTTTAAATCTGTTTA
>CADCPD010000131.1 GCA_902803265.1 uncultured bacterium
GAGGAAATTATTAAACCTCAGAAAAAACCTGAAACAGAAAATAAAGTCGTTGACAAAACCCTCGTTTCTGATCAAGTAAAAATGATTATGACACTATTTGACGGAAAAGAAATAATCTAGTTAAAATTTGTAAAAACAAAAGAAAATTTTGTTACACAACAAATAAAGCGTGGCATAAAGAATATGTAACCAAATACCTTTACCTATCCTTTATCTGAAAATTTTGCCGTTGAATGTAGAAGCATCGGCTTTTTTGTTATTTAGGTTAAATTATATTTGTTGTATAATCTTTTTGTAGGTAAAAGAGGTACATAATGAAGAAATTTTATTTAACAACAGCAATAGATTACGTAAACGGTAAAGCCCACATCGGTCACGCTTATGAAAAGATTTTAACAGACGTTATAGCAAGACATTATAAAAAATGTGCTGATAAATTATTTTTCTTAACAGGCACAGATGAACATGGTATTAAAATTCAAAAAACATCAGCAGAAAAAGGAATAACTCCAAAAGAATTGTGCGATGAAAATGCGAATTCTTTCAAAGAAACTTGGAAGAGTTTAGACATAAATTACAATAAATTTATAAGAACAACTGACGATTACCACGAAAAGACTGTTCAATTAATCTTCAAAAAACTTGTAGAAAAAGGTGATATTTATAAAAATTCCTACACTGGATTGTATTGTCAGGGTTGCGAATGCTTTTTAAGTGAAAAAGATTTAACAGAAGACGGATTATGCCCTGACCACTTAAAAAAACCTGAAGAAGTTTCTGAAGAAAACTACTTTTTCAGATTAACAAAATACAAAGACGCAATAATAAAACATATAAAAGAAAATCCTGATTTTATAGTACCGTCATTCAGAGCTTCAGAAGTTCTAAACCAGCTTGAAGATATACAGGATATTTCTGTATCTCGTTCAATTTCAAATGTAAATTGGGGGATACCTGTTTTAGATGATAATGAACAAGTAATATACGTTTGGATAGATGCTCTTTCAAACTATATAACAGGCATAGGCTATAATCCGGAAGGAAGTTCAGAAGACTTTAATGAATACTGGCCTGCAGATTTGCACGTAATAGGAAAAGACATATTGAAATTTCACAGTATTTACTGGATTGCAATTTTAATGGCTTTAGATTTGCCTTTACCAAAACAAATTCTGGCTCATGGATGGATAACAATTGACGAAACGAAAATGTCAAAATCATTGGGTAATGTAATTGCACCAACTGATATTTTGAATAATTTTGAATTACAAAACGCTGATGCTTTAAGATACTATATGGCAACAGCCGCGCCTTTAGGAAAAGACGGAAACTACTCAGACGTCGATTTTAAAGAAAAAGTAAATGCGCATCTTGCAAATTCAATGGGTAATTTACTAAACAGAACTCTTTCAATGCTTGTAAAATACTTTGACGGAGAAATAAAACCTGAATTTAAAAGTAATGAAGAAATTCTGAATATAGCAAAAAATACGATAGACAGAGTAAAATATCATTTTGATAAATACGAAACACAAGAAGCAGGACAAGCCATAATGACGCTTGTAGATGCAACAAATAAATTTGTAACGGATAATGCACCTTGGACATTGACAAAAGAAGAAAAAATGGCAGAATGTGGTTCTGTATTAAGAACAGTTCTTGATGTAATGTGTGTAGTTGCATATTTAATAGAGCCATTCTGTCCGAATATTGCCAAAAGCATGGCTGAACAGTTGTCTTATGATTTAAACAAAAAATATGAAGATTTAACATTAGACAATATCAAAGACGGCAAATTAATAGAAAAAGAACAGATAAAACCTGTATTTTTAAGAATTGACAGTGAATTTGCAGACAAAACAAAAAAATAGAATATTAGTGAATAGTGGTTTGTGAATAGTGAATAGTGAATAGACAACGCAACTCACTACTCACCATTCACTATTCACTATTCACTACTCACTAAAAACCCTTTTAATAATTATTAATAAAAAGGAAATTTTTATTGTAAAAAAGCCAAAAAAATGCTATTTTAGAAGAACAGACTAAGGAGTATTTATATGACAGACGGAATGAATGTTCACACATCAGGAACAAAAGGTAAAAAAGTACAACAATCAACATTTTCTCAACAATCACAATCAAGTAAAGATATAGCTTTATTTGGTGACAATCAAAGTGTAGGACAAGCACCTTACAGACCTGACGCACCAAAAATTCCATCAATATTTGATGGTGGATATAATCCGCCTGAAATACCAAAAAAAGAACAACAAGCAAAAATCCCGTTAAAAACACCCG
Organism: uncultured bacterium; assembly: GCA_902803265.1. Lineage (GTDB taxonomy): Bacteria > Cyanobacteriota > Vampirovibrionia > Gastranaerophilales > Gastranaerophilaceae > UBA791. The sequence continues at coordinate 2,302 of CADCPD010000131.1, forward strand.
AAATGATAAGAGAAGATAACGAAAGAACAGTTTTAGGTGTATATATAGGATTATCAAGCCAAAATATCAGTAAAGAAAACACAGCAAATCTAATAAAGAATATTAAAAACATAAAATTTGATAACTATAAATATACGTTCTTGTCATTTGAAGCTGCAGGAATTTCGCTAACAGACGCAATAATGAATTCTCCGCACTTAAACACAAAACAAAGACAAGACTGTATGAATTACCTTGTAGATTTAGGTAAGAAAACAGCTGATTTTGGACATCAACGTTCAGATGACGTTATTCCAAAAATGAAAGATTTAATAAAAAAATATGAAAGCGCAGAATTAGACAGAGCTAACAAAAAAAGATTAACAGCCGATTTTAAAAAGATAATAAATCGTTCTGATACATTACAAACACAAACTCCTGCAAGACCAAACGGAAGACTTGACGGTACATTTAAACAAGGTAATACCGGAGACTGCTGGTTGTTATCAGGATTACAAGCCCTATCTATGACAAAAGAAGGAAAAGCTCTTCTTGAAAAATCAGTAAAAGTTGATGCACAAGGTAATGCAACAGTTACTCTTGGAAATGTCGGAAAAACATATAAAATATCTGCAAGAGATTTGAAATGTTCAAATGAACTTTCAACAGGTGATACTGATTTCAGAGCCTTAGAAATTGCAGTAGACAGATATTTCAGAGAAGAAATGCCTGATGGCGAAGCAGATATCGACGGTAACACAGCCTCTAAAGCATTTGAAGTGCTAGTTGGTTCTAAAAATATTAAATCAGCATACAATCCTAGAAGTATAGCTACAATGCTTGATGATGTTCAAACAAAAGGCATGAATGGCAGAGCAGCTGTTACAGGTATTGGAGGATATGTTGATCCTAGAGATATCGTTGCAACAAATGAAAAAGGCGAACGAGTAAAAATGTATAACGGACATGCTTATACATTTAAAAATGCTGATGATAATTATGTATATTTAATAAATCCGCATAATTCCGCATCAACCATTAAAGTATCCAGAGAACAATACATATCTAAATTTAGTGTCTTAAGCATTGTTGATTTGAAAAAATAAACGATAATATAAAATAAAAAAAAGAGGCGAAATTAAATTTCGCCTCTTTTTTCGTCTTATCTTTTATCTAAAATTTGTATTCAGGAATTACAAATACTTCATTATTTGCTTCATCATTTACAAATTCTAAATAATATTCCATAGATTTATCTTTTGTTGTTTCATACATTTCATCAGTAATATATTTTTTATGAGCATCTGTTCTGTCGCCTGAGAAATTACCCATAGCAGATGCAAATTTACCGATTTCTTCAAAATTCAAACCTGCACCATAGGCTTTTGTCTTAGCATCTGTACCTGATGGTCTTATCTCGATGTACTTATCATCAAATTCCATGTAAGTACCATCTCCAACAAACTTGATAGCCTTTAAATTATCAAAGTTCAATTCTTTAAACGCATCTTTTAATACTTCTTTAGCATTTTCAAAAGTCATTTTACCTGAACGAATAGCAATAGCCATTGATAAGTAGAATAAATCATTTTTAGTTCTTAATTGCTCGCCGGCAACTTTTGCAGCTTTCAATTTGTCAATATCAGGCTCAGATTCATTGTAGTAAGCGATATCAACACGAGTATCAAATTGACCTTTAATATCGTTATCTTTGAATACTTCTAAAAGATATTCTGACATTGTTTTATTTTCTTCTTCAAGTTTAGATGAAAGAGCAGATGCAACAAGAATTGCTTCTGTTGCAGATTTTTCTCTCATTGCAATGGCTTCACGACCAGCAAGAGATTTAATCATTTCTTCACCGCCCATAATCATACCGCCTGATTCTTCACCGCCAAAGATTAATCTAGGAGATTTGCCTAAATTAATTCTTTCGCCGTAAACATCCATAACGGTAACTTCATCATTAGGATTATTTTTTAGTTTTAATTCAACTTTTTTCATAATATTTGCAATTTCTTTGAATCCAACAGGTACGTTAACAACAGCAACATTGTTAGCTTTAGCCCATTCATCCCAACTCATTGCAGATGCTGTAGTTTTAATCATAAATCTTGGATGATTATTCCATTTACCTTGAGATTTCAACATTTTCATTCTGAAATCCATTAATAATAAAAATGCTTGGTTAGCAGTAAATACTGTTAAAATTCTGCCGTTACCAAGTTTTACATAAGCAATACCTGCTTTTTCAAGAACAGGAATAACTTTTTCTTCTTCAATTTGAGTAACTGTCAATCTGTCATGATCTGGGTCTGTGATTAAAACAGCAGTTCCAACAGGATATTCAGCCAAAACTTTTTCATAATGTAATGTTTCAATAACAGGGAAATATTTTTCACCGTTAAAACGTTTTGCAAGAACAGTAGCATCTACTGAATAATCATAGAATGTTTTATTACCTTTAGGATCAACATCATATTTTCCGATTGAATGGAAGAAAGGATCTTCTTTTTCATTTAACCAAACAAATTTATCAGAAATATTTAATTCTTTCAAAACTCTGCTTAATGTTCTGTATGCTGAACCTCCAACATTTTCGATAACTATTTTCTTTTGTGCTTTTTTGATAAAATCAAGATTGTCTTTTTCTGCAACACCTGATTTTAAATATTCAACATATAAATCAACACCGTCATTAAGTTTAGCCATAATTTTTTCGTCAATTAGCGGATTGTCAACAGCGGCGATTTTAATTTCGTAAGTACCGTTTTTTTCAGTTTCATCAAAAATTTCTTGAATTTTTTGAACAAATTCAGCAGATTCTTCCGGTAAATACTGGCTTCCTTGAGAGTTTAAATCTTTAGTCGCATTTTTAACTGAAATACCATGGCTTGAAGTGATATATTCACCGCCAACAAGGTCTAATTTGAATGCCAAGAATGAAGCCAGCCAAATAGGAATAGTTTTCTTTTCAACAGGAACAAGTGTTTTAATTCCTTGAGCTGCTTGAATTCTTGCGATAGCATCTAAAAATAAATCTGAATTGTAACGAACTTCTCTGCCAACCAATTTCATAACTTGTTGATTTGGATATTTTTCTTTAGCGACAAGAGCTTTAGCTAAAGTTGCCAAAACAATACCTACAAGATTGATAGGAAATCTTGTATCTTGAGGATATAAAATATTTTGAGGTCCTCTGATACCTGCTGTTGAAACTTTTGCTTCTTTAGCATAGTTTGCAAACCAGTCTTTTAAATTTAAACCTTCAGGATTTGATTTTTCATCATATGGATAAAGATGTTCTTTTTTAAGAGTAAAAGTAAATTCACCGCTATTTGAAAAATCCATTAAATTTAAATCTTTAACGTATTGAGGTGTTCTTTCATAAACACTGTTAAATAATTGTTCTTCTAAAGGGCAAGATGCTTTCTTGTCAAAATTCATATAAACTCTCCTTTCACATAACATATTTTTAATTAATTTTAACATAAATTTTAATTAAAACAATCATTTAAAAATTTTAAACAAATAGGGTAATAAAGCGATTGATAAAGTTTACAAAAAAGACACTATATAGTATAATGAATAAACAGACGGAGGACATATGCCTAAAAAAGCAAAAAATTATGCAAGAAGAACAGCAAAATATTTTAATTTTTGGAGAAAATTTTTTCAAGCAGTTGTGTGCAAATTCTGGTATGGAATACAATTTAGACTAATGTACAGGATAGAAATTGAAGGGAAAGAAAACATTCCAAAAGATAATAAATACATTGTTTGCAGCAATCATTTATCAACTCTTGATCCGTTTTTGGTATGTTTTTTACTAAACAGACCTGTTGCTTATATGGCAAAAAAAGAACTTTTTGAAAAAAGATTTGTACGTTGGATGCTTGATTGGGAAGGTGCTTTCGCTGTAAATAGAGAAAAACTTGAAATAGCTACAATAAAAACCGCTTTGGAAGTAAATAAAACTAATTGGGTGTTGGGTTTATTTCCTCAAGGAACAAGAGCGCAAGCCGGAACAATTGAAGATATAAAAAAAGGTTTTGCGGGTCTTGCAAGATCAACGAAGTGTAATATTTTACCTATTGGAATAGTAGGATCTGAAAATAAAACACTATGCCCGTTTAGAGGAAAAATCAAAGTTAAAATAGGAGAAATTATTCCATTTAATGAAGATTTAGATAAAGTTATAGAAGCATGGGGATTAGCAATACAAAAATTAACAGGTTTTGATTATAATCCTGCTTCTGCAACAACATAGAAAGAGAATATAATGGAAGAGAAGAAAGAAAATAATACAAAACAAGAGAGAAACTACGCCAAAAGAACCGCAAAAGATTATCATATATTCAGAACAATATTTTATTATTTTATATTGTGGTTTGTCGTAATGCCTTATATAGAGTGGTTTTACAAGATGAAAGTGGTTGGTAAAAAGAATTTACCAAAATGCAGAAAGTTACTGTATGTGCCAAATCATGTTTCAGAAATGGATCCGCCTATGGTAGCTTATGCGATAAAACGGCCAATTGCATTTATGGCAAAAAAAGAACTTTTTGAGGATGATAAAAGAAGCTGGTTAATAAAAAGATTGGGTGCTTTTGCCGTAAATCGTGAAAAGCCTGAAATAGCAACCTTTAAAACTTCAAAAGAAGTTCTTAAAACATCATGGGGACTTGGTATATTTCCGCAGGGCGGAACCCGAAAAAATCGTAAAATAGAAGATATTCATAAAGGTTTTGTTGTGTTTGCAAAATCAATGAAAGCGGATATCGTACCTATTTCTGTATGCGGAATGGAAGAATATTCAAAAAAATTCAGAGGCAGAGATGTAAAACTTGTTATAGGTAAGCCTATTTCTTATGAACTGAACGAAGATGAAATAGTCCAAAAATGGTGTGCAGAAATTTGTGAAAATACAGGGTACGAAAACTGTATGTTGGAACAAAAAGAAAATAATGAAGAAATAAAGGAAGTCGTAAATGAATAGTGTAGTTATAGTCGGTAGAGCGGGACAAGATTCCGATATAAAATATTTTGAATCAGGGAAAGTAAGAACAACATTTTCTTTAGCCGTAAACAGATGGGACAGCAAAACAAAAGCTGAAGTAACTGATTGGTTCAATATAGATGTTTGGGATAAGCAGGCAGAATTTGCCGGAGAATATGTAAAAAAAGGCAGAATGGTTGCAGTAGAAGGCAGAATTGCAATAAATAAATGGAAAGATGTTTCTGGCGAAGACAAAGAAAGATTTTTAGTTGTAGCTAACAATATAAGATTGCTTGGTTCAAAAAGGGATGAACAGTAGTTTATGCTTATAACTGATATAACAGGTATAATTGCCGACGATTTAACGGAAGTTAATGATGCTGCGCTGCAGTTTCATATAAACGGAGCAAATACTCAGGTTGTGCTGGATTCTGAAAATATTCAGCAAGGTATAAAGAATATTCGGGTTTGGGCAGTATCAACTGCCAGCAGGGGTAAATCTTCACAGGAAGCCTATCAGTTGGTTCGTGAAACATGTGAAAAATTATCAAATGATTTAGGTATAGAAAAGTTTTTTAAAAAAATTGATACATATTTCAGAGGTAATATAGCAATAGAAACCTTAAGTATGTTGGAAACTTTGGATTTTGATGCTGCAATAATACTTCCTGCAACACCTCAAAACAATATAACAACTGTTGGAGGATATCAGCTGATAAAAGGTATCCCCGTTGAAAGAACAGAAATCGCAAGAGATATTTTTGCTCCTGTAAATGAATCTCATATTCCAAGTTTATTTAAATCAGAAATTGACAGAGAATTTGAAGATTCTGAAAATCTAAAAAACAGTCAGATTGGACATCTTGAATTAAGAAAAGTAATGCAGGGTGCAGGTCCGATATTGTTGAAAATAAAAGAATTAATTTCGTCAGGGAACAAAATAATTGTAGCCGATTCTGTTTCAATGGATGATATAGAGCAAATAATTTTAGCAATAAATAAATCAAAATTAAACATCTTACCTGTCGGAACATCTGCAACTGCGCAGGTACTGGCAAATCTTATACCTGAAAATAAGGAAGAAAAAGTTAAAAAACCAAAAGTTCCTAATTTGCCAAAATTAATTATTTCAGGTTCTCCGACTCATTTATGCAATACTCAAATCGAAAAATTAATTGCAAGTGAAGAAATAGAAAAAAAGTTTGCAATAAACATAAATATGCAAATGCTTTTAGACGGAGTAACAGAAGAAGTCGTAGATAAAGTTATAAATAATTTGGAACAAAAAGATGTGGTAACAGTTCATGCATCAGCATTGATTCATGATTTTGACGGATTTTCCGATGATTCTTTATCAAATGAAATGACAAAATCTAAATTAATAGAAAAAATAACAGATTATCTTGCTGAATTAACAAAACAGGTAACTCTGAAAAAAGACTTAATTTTAATAACACTTGGCGGAGAAACTTCTGTAAAATGCTGCAAAGCAATGAATTCACTTCAATTACAAATAATAGATGAAGCAGCTCCGCAAATAGCTTTGTCGTTAGACCATAAATCACAGTGGATAATATCAAAATCCGGTTATACCGGCAATTCTTCCACATTAATAGAAATTTTAAAATATTTAAAAAATAATGCTTAACTAAAGTTCATGAAAATTTGTTAAGCATTTGTCTAAAAAATTAAAATAAGCTATTCTAAGAATATGGAAAAAGGGATGATAGTTGTTGTAGATGACGAACAAGTCGTAACGTCTGCACTAAAAGTGTTATTTAAAATTGAGGGTTTTGAAAATACTTATTATTTCAACAACCCAGTTGAAGCGTTGGATTTTTTAAAAACAAATGAACCTGACGTAATACTATCTGATGTAAAAATGCCGGAAATGAACGGTGTTGAATTTTTAACAGAAGCTAAAAAATTATATCCGAATGTAAGTAAAATTCTTCTAACTGGATATGCCGACAAAGAAAATGCTATTCAAGCAATAAATGACGTAGGAATATACAAATACCTTGAAAAACCTTGGGACAATGATGATTTAGTTATAACCATAAAAAATGGTATAGAAAGAAGTAATTTAATAAAAAATTTAAATGAAAAAATTTCAGAACTTGAAGTTGCAAAAAAAGAATTAGAAAAGTACTCTCATAATCTTGAAGATTTGGTTAAAGAAAAAACTTCTGATATTTTAGAATTAAACTCTAAAATGAGCAATATAATAAATTTCTGTGCAGACGGAATAATAATAATAAACTCAAAAGGGGAAATAGAACAAGTAAATCCGGCTTGTGAAAACTTAACAGGACTAAGCTCAATCCACTTGGAAAAAATGAAATTTAAAGATATCGCAACGCCACAAAAAGGAGAGATGTTCCGTGAGCTTGAAGCAGATAAAGCAGAAATAATATTAAGAGATTATTTTATAACAAATACTTTATCAGGAAAAGAAACTCCTGTTGAAATAAGCCTGGCAAGAATAGAAAGCGATGATGATACAGTTCAAAAATACGTCGGCGTAATAAGAGATGTTTCTGTGCAAAAAGAAACAGAAAGACTAAGAGATGACTTTATCGCGACATTAACACACGATATGAGAACCCCATTATTAGCCGCTATTCAAACTTTAAAATTCTTTTTAGACGGAGAACTTGGAACTTTTAGCGAAAAAGCAACAATGCTTTTATCCACACTAAAAACAAACAATGAAAATCTTTTAGGGCTTGTAAATTCTTTATTGGATGTTTATAGATATGAATCAGGGAAATTAGAACTTGTAAAAACAGACTTTGACTTTAAAAATTTGTGTGAACAATGCTATGATGAACTAAAATCTTTGGCAGAAAAGAAAAACTTAGAGTTTATACTTGAATACACACCTCAAGAAGATTTAAAAATAAACGCAGATAGAGGACAATTAAGAAGAGTAATAACAAATTTATGCGGAAATGCTATAAATTACACAAATATTGGTGGAAAAATAGTTGTAAACGTAAAGGAAGAAGATAATGATGTTGTGTTTTCTGTAATAGATAATGGAAACGGTATCCCTAAAGAAGATATTCCGCACCTGTTCAAAAGATTTTCACAAGGAACAAGTAAAAAACGTTCAACAGGTACAGGGTTGGGATTATATCTTTCGAGACAAATAATAGAAGCTCATGGCGGAAAGATTTGGCTTGAAAGTAAATTAAATAAGGGCAGTGAGTTTTCATTCTTACTAACAAACGTTGTTGTGCCTAATAAAGAGAAGGAGTTAATAAATGGCTGATATAAAAGTTTTGATGATTGAAGATCACGAAATGACAAGAATTGCATTGTCGCTTGTATTAGAACGCGCAGACGGAATAGAACTTGTTGATACAGCCGAAGATGGTTTATCAGGAATAAATAAGGCTAAATTACTAAGCCCTGATATAATTCTAATGGATATTGGCCTTCCTGAAATAGACGGCATAGAAGCAACAAAAATTATAAAAAATTATAATCCTGAAATGAAGATTTTGATGTATACATCAAGAGATAATGAAGAAGATGTTTTATCTGCATTTGAATCTGGTGCTGATGGATATATAATGAAAGGTGCAACAAGAGAACAAACAATAACAGCTTTAAAGGCTGTTTCACAAGGTACAGCTTGGATTGATCCAAATATTGCAAGAATTGTTCTCTCTAATATAAAAAGAAATAGCAGTTCTTATGCGCAAACATCAGAAGACTCGTATTCAGCAAGCAAAGCGAATGCAAAACAATCATATGGTTTAACAGAAAGAGAACTTGAAGTATTAGCTTTAATAGTAAATGGCCTTTCTAATAAAGAAATTTCGGATGAACTTGTTATATCATATGCAACAGCAAAAGCACACGTTCATAGCATATTGCAAAAA
>CADCPD010000132.1 GCA_902803265.1 uncultured bacterium
GCAAGTTTCATAGAATCAGTCATAACATCCGCATACATAATAACTTCGCCGCAAGAATTACGTGCTGCACGACCTATTGTTTGTATTAAACTTGTTTCAGAACGTAAAAAGCCCTCTTTATCAGCATCCATAATTGCTACAAGTGAAACTTCAGGTATATCTAAACCCTCACGAAGAAGATTTACGCCGACAAGAACATCAAATTCTCCGAGTCTTAAATCTCTTAAAATTTCAATTCTTTCGATTGATTTTATTTCACTATGCAGGTATCTGACTTTTATTCCCTCTGATACAAAGAAATCTGTTAAATCTTCAGCCATTTTTTTTGTAAGTGTTGTAATTAAAACTCTCTCATCTTTTTCTGCACGTTTTTTAATTTCGCTCATTAAATCAACTATTTGTTTTTCAATAGGACGAACAGAAATTTTAGGATCAACAAGCCCTGTTGGGCGGATAATTTGTTCAACAATTTGAGAAGAAGTTTCTCTTTCAAATTCGGCAGGAGTTGCGGAAATATATATTTTTTGTCCTACTTTTGCGAAAAACTCATCGTTTTTTAAAGGTCTGTTATCTTTTGCACAAGGTAATCTGAACCCGTATTCAATAAGCGTATCTTTTCTCGACGCATCTCCATGGCTCATGCCTTTTATTTGGGGTAATGTTACATGGGATTCATCAATTACTGTTAAAAAGTCACCTCTGAAATAGTCTAAAAGCGTTGCAGGCGGTGAACCAGCAGGACGGCGTTCTATTATTCTTGAATAATTTTCAATGCCTGAACAATACCCCATTTCTTTTATCATTTCGATATCATATTTTACACGTTGTTCAAGTCTTTGTGCTTCAATAAGTTTATTATTGCTCTTTAAAACGGCTAATCTGTTTTGAAGTTCTTGTCTTATTAAATCCAAAGTTTCTTCTACATTTTCATCATAAGAGAGATAATGCACTGCGGGATATATAACAACGGTTTCAGGTATTTCAAGTATTTCTCCTGTAACACTGTCGATTTTAGTAATCTTTTCTACTTCATCACCGAAAAAAGATACCCTTGTAACAGCTTTTTCGTATGATGGCATAATTTCTACAATATCACCTCTTGCTCTAAAATTTGCCCTCTCTAAAACAACATCATTTCTTGTATATTGAACAGAAACAAGATGTCTTAATAAATCTTCTCTTGAAAGTTCATCTCCAACTGATATTTGAATAGCACCTTTAAAATAATTTTCCGGTAAACCTAAACCATATATACAACTTACGGAAGCAACTACAATAACATCATTTCTTTCATACAAACTTCTTGTTGTATTATGTCTTAATCTGTCTATTTCATCGTTTATACTTGCCGATTTTTCTATGTACGTATCTGTTCTAGGTATATAAGCTTCAGGTTGGTAATAATCATAATAAGATATAAAATATTCAACCGCATTATCGGGAAAAAGTTCTTTAAATTCATTATAAAGTTGAGCCGCAAGAGTTTTATTATGAGCAATAATAAGCGTAGGTTTTTGAACTTGCTCTATAACATTTGCAATCGTAAATGTTTTACCTGAACCTGTTATTCCAAGCAAAGTTTGAGTATCAAAACCATTATTTATTCCGTCAACAAGTTGTTTTATTGCTTTTGGCTGATCTCCTGACGGTCTGTATTTAGAAGAAATTTTAAATTCTTTTCCCATAATAATATTTTATAACAACAAATGTTAAACGACAAAACTTTTAAAACTGAAAAGAAGAAGGTTGATGTGTAATGTTAAGAAATATTACAAAAATGATATGCCTGTAACCCAATATCTTCAACTATCTTAAAAAATAGTATATACTAAGTATGTAAAAAATAGCAAATATTTTTAGGAAAAAAACTTTATATAAATGTAAGGAATTCATAACACAGGTAACATTAAGGAGTAACACGGATTATGGCAAGAGTATTAGTTTCAATGCCCGAAGAATTTTTAAACAAGATTGATGAAGTAGCAGGAACAGAAAGTCGTTCTCGTTCAGAATTGATTCGTGAAGCTTTGCGTTCATATATACATAAGAGCAACACTCGCAATACAATAGCAGCAGAAAAGAATGCTAGTATACTTGAAGCGTTGCTTGATTAAAGTTTTAAATCCGAATGGCGCGGATTATATTTGGTAAGGGAATTAGGTAAAATAAATTAAAAATGGGTAACTAAAAAATCGGCTTTATATAAGCCGATTTTTTGTGTTTATAACTTTAGAATACTTGCGAACAATTTTTTTTTAGAGTAAATTATCCATATAATGAAGATAATAATATATGGAGCAAGTGAAATTACTACGTTGATTGCAAAAGAATTTCACCAAATCCACGAAATAACCATAATTGATAAAGAAGAAAAAAAGACAGAAGATTTAAGCAAATTAGATATCTGTTTTATAAATAGCGAAGCCTTAACAATAGATACTTTAAAAAGTGCTAATGTAAAGGCTGCAAATGCTTTTATTGCTGCAACTACAAATGACGACGTTAATATTTTGGCTTGTCTTACTGCAAAGAGGGTGAGTCCTGTAAAAACAATTTGCTTTGTATCAAAGGAACAATACAAGACATCTCTTGGTTTAACAAGAGATAGCGAATATGCAGGAAATTTATTTATTGACCATATAATTTGGCCGGAAGAACTTCTAACAAAAGAAATTTTCCAAATTGTAACTATTGAAAAAGCTCTTGATGCTGAAAATTTTGCGAATGGCAGAGCAAGACTTTTGGAATATAAATTGGAAAATGAATCAATTCTTGTTGGTAAAAAAATAAGAGAATGTGATTTTCCGGATGATTGTTTAATTGTCGGAATAACAAGAAACGATGAGTTATTCATCCCTTACGGTGAAACTATTTTAGAAGAAAATGATAAAATAATTTTTATGGGCTTATCTGCTCAATTATCAATTCTTGCGGCAAGATTTTTCCATGAAAAAAATTACACAAAATCAATAACAATAATCGGCGGCGGTAATGTTGGATTAATGCTTGCCAAAAACTTAGAAAAATCAAAAGTACACATAAAAGTTATTGAAAAAAATATGAAACGCTGTGAATATTTGGCAGAAATTTTATCAAATACTTTGATTATTAATGGCGATGGAACCGATTTAGAATTACTTACGCAAGAAGAAATTCCAAGTTCTGATGCGGTTATAAGTGTAACGAACAACGATGAAAAAAATCTGTTATGTTCTTTACTTGCAAAACAACTTGGTGTTAAACGTATTGTTTCAAGGGTTTCCAAAGATGTTAACATTCCTCTTTTTGATAAAGTGGGTATTGATATAACGGTTTCTCCAAAACTTGCCGCTTTGCACGAAATAAAAAATACAATATCTCAGGAACAAAATATTGATATTTTGGCAACGGTTGAACAAGGCAAGGGTGAAGTTTTAGAAATCAATATAGAAAATAACTTTGCCGAAATAAAATTAATGGAATTAAAACTTCCCCGCCGTGCGATAATCGGTATAATTCACCGTAATAACAGAGTTATAATTCCAAAAGGCGACACGTTAATAAGAGCGGAAGATAAGCTTATCATCTTCACGACAAAAGAAAGTGCACCTGTTATAAAAGAATATTTTAAGGTTAAATAATTATGAGATTATATTATTTGATAGATGCACTTGGAATAGTAATTTTTTCAATAGGTGTAATGACCTTAATTCCTTGCATATCTGCATTAATATATCATGATATATTTTCGTTTATATTATTTTTGGTTTTAGGTGTTTTGACAATATTGGCAGGACATTTTATGCATGTTCTTACACCTTCTGAAAAAATATTAAATTTTAAAAAGACTGAAGGGCTGGCTCTAGTCTTGTTATCTTGGGTATCGTTCTGGTTAATTGCAACAATCCCATTTCTTGCATACGGACTAACTCCTGTCAATGCTTTTTTTGAAGCTATATCTGGTATAACTTCTTGCGGAGCTACCATATTAACTAATTTTGATTATCCGAAGACATTTTTCTTTTACCGTTCCTTTATTCAATGGTTAGGCGGTATGGGAATAATAATCTTGTTTACTGCAATATTACCGCAATTTGCGGTTGCCGGGCGACAATTATTTTTTGCTGAAGCTCCGGGTTCAAGAGAAGAAAATTTAACACCAAGAATAAAGCATTCAGCAACTGCTCTATGGAGCATATACGTCGGACTTACTATTTTACAGATAATTCTGTTAAATGTTTGCGGAATAAAATTATTCGATGCAATTTGTATATCAATGACAACAATTTCTGCAGGAGGATTTTCGCCGCTTGCTGCAAGCATTGGAGGTTATCAATCACAAATATGTAACTGGATTTGTATAATATTTATGTTTATAGCAGGTTGTAACTTTGCCTTAATGTATAAATCGATAGTAAAAAAAGATCCGCTTATTATGGTTAAAAATGAAGAATTTAGATTTTATTTCTTCTTTGTTACCGTAATTTGTTTAATACTTGCAGGAACATTATACTTAAATACACATTCAACAAGTTTTAATTTATTTACGGATGCGGTATTTTCAACAATTTCTGTTATAACATCAACAGGTCATACCACAACCAATTTCGGACTTTGGTCTCATCAGGCATTAGCACTGCTGTTTTGTACAACAATAGTTGGTTCTTGTGCGGGCTCTTGCGGTGGCGGAATTAAAATTATAAGAGCAATTATATACTGCAAATTCTTAAAAATGGAATTAACAAAAATACTTCATCCAAATGCAGTTGTAAATATTAAAGTTGATAATACAGTTGTTGCAAAAGATGATTTAAGACAGGTTATATCATTCGTAACCTTTTATTTGTTATTTTTTATGGCAAGTTCTTTTGCAGTAACATTAATCGAAAATAATTTATCGGTTGGTTTGAGTGGTACTGTTTCAACACTTGGATTGGTTGGTGTTGGCGCCGGTTCTATAATAGGTCCTGCCGAAGGGTTTAACAATGTTCAAACTTTAACTAAAATATTATTTATGTTTAATATGTTAATTGGACGTTTAGAAATAATTCCTTTTGTAGTTTTATTTAATAAAGATTTTTGGACAATATCAAAATAGGAGAAAATATATGAAATTTCACACTGAGTACTTATGGTTTAATACAGAAAAAATCAGAGATTATATAAACATAACTGATGAAGTAGAAGATATAGTAAGAAAAAGCGGTATTCAAGACGGGATGGTTTTGGTATCTGCAATGCATATAACGGCTGCTGTTTATGTGAATGATGCAGAAAGTGGTTTAATTCAAGATATTGATGCTTGGTTAGAAGAAATTGCTCCGTATAATATAAATTATAAGCATCATAGAACTGGTGAAACAAACGGAGACAGCCACTTAAAAAGTTTAACATTAGGACACGAAATAATTGCGCCAATAACCAATGGAAGACTTGATTTTGGACCATGGCAGCAAATCTATTACGCAGAATTTGACGGACAAAGAAGAAAAAGAGTTATCGTAAAAGTTATGGGTGAATAAAACTTTGTTTTAAATAATTAACCCAATAAAATACTTAAACCTGCGCGAAAATAGTTTATAAATTCCGTAAAAGAACGGATTTTATAAATCATTTTAAAAATATATTTTGGTCTTAGATAGAATTTTTTTACTGCAAGTTTATGTAGTTCCATAATTCTTTCTTTTTCCAAAGAATGCGTTTTAACGATAGGGTTGTAATAAGCTCCGTTATATGAACATTCTTCATTCAAAAGTTTATTTTCTTTTGCGTAATTATAAAATTTTGTTCCGGGAAGTGGTACTGCTGTGTAAAAACTTACGAAATCAGGGTCTAACTCTATTGCAAATTCAGCAGTTTGCTTAATTGTATTTTCATCATCCCAAGGAAGACCTATTACAAAATATGCATAAGTTTTCATTTTTGCTCTTTTTAGCATTTTAAAACATTTTTTAATTTCGGTTATCGTAGTTTTTTTGTTTATTTTATCAAGGATATATTGTGAACCGCTTTCAACCCCGACACTAACAAGACGACAGCCTGCTTCATACATGATGGCTAATAATTCTTCATCAATAGTATCTACTCTTGTGTTACAAGACCAAACTATTTTTAAATTTTCTTCAAGAATTTTGCTGCATAATTGAATAACCCAATCTCGATCTTGTGTGAAAATATCTGACCAAAAAACAAAATTTTTTATTTTATAACGATTAATACATTCTTTAAGTTCTAAAATAATATTTTCAGGACTTCTTTGTCGTACAAATGAACCTGAAACAGGTGTTGCTAAACAAAAGAAACAATGATGAGGACAACCTCTTGAAACTTTGATTACAGCTTGAGGTTTACTGTTATCTGGACGTTTGTAGATTTTGTTATTTACTAAGTGTCTTGCAGGAAACGGAAGTTCGTCTAATTTTCTGATAAAAGGTCTTTTGCCTGTGTATTTTATTGTAAGATTTTCACGATAATAAATACCTGCAATATCGTTATAAGTTTTATCTTCCAGTATTTCTTTTATTGTTTCTTCAGCTTCTCCAACAATAATAATATCAATATAACTGTTGTATTGAATAGTTTCTTTTGCACATGTTAAAAATGGTGCTCCTTTTGCAATCGTTATTATATTTGGAAAAATTTGTTTTGCAGTTTCCAATACTTTTAAGTCAGACTCAAAAGTCGGCATTGCAATATTTGCAACAATATAATCAGGTTTAAATTTTACTAAATCTTTTTTGAAATCACCACCAAGAGAATAATCTGCAATTTTAGCTTCTATGTTTAGTAACTCCGCAACCCCTGCCAAGTACATTAAATCAGTAGGTGGCAATGGTGGAATTATAAATAAATCTTTTACAGGCTGTTGGCATCTGTCTTCTCTGTTTAAAACAGGTGATGGAGGATATACCAAAAAAATCTTCTTTCTCATATCTTAAATCTACCTGTAAATTTATATATGGTCAAGTTATTACTTTTGTGTTACTTTAAAAGCATAAGTAATATTGATAATAAGGAAATAAAAATGAGTGTAGCTGATGAATTAGCAACAGTATATGATGCCAAAAGTACTGAAGAAGAAATGTATAAATTTTGGGAAGAAAATAAATTTTTCAAAGCGGACGAAACAAGTGATAAGCCACCTTTTTCAATAGTTATTCCGCCTCCAAATGTTACAGGTGTTTTGCATATGGGGCACGCTCTTGACGATACTTTACAAGATATTCTTACAAGATATCACAGAATGAGCGGTTATGAAGCACTTTGGCTACCGGGTACAGATCACGCAGGTATTGCAACTCAAGCGGTTGTTGAAAAGAAATTAAGAGCCGAAGGCAAGAGCCGTTTTGATTTAGGCAGAGAAAAATTTCTTGAAGAAACATGGAATTGGGCTAACGAACACAAATCAGCCATTTTAAATCAATTCAAAAGATTAGGCGCTTCTTTTGACAGAACAAGAGAAAGATTTACATTTGACGAAGGCTGTTCTGCCGCTGTAAAAAAAGTTTTTGTTGATTTATATAACAAAGGCTTAATCTACAAAGGCGCATACATTGTTAACTGGTGTCCAAGATGTATGAGTGCAATTTCAGATATTGAAACCGAATACGAAACAGAACAAGGACATTTATGGGAAATTTCATATCCTCTTGTCAATGAACAAGGGGCTATTGTTGTTGCTACAACAAGACCTGAAACAATGTTTGGTGATGTTGCGATTGCCGTACATCCAAGCGATTACAAATATAAAGATTTAATCGGAAAAACTGTTTATATTCCGCTATCAAGAAGAGAAATTCCTATTATAGCAGATGAATATGTAGATAAAACTTTCGGAACAGGAGCGGTAAAAATTACGCCAGCTCACGATCCAAACGATTATGAAGTAGGTAAACGCCATAATTTAAAACCTATCTGGGTAATTGACGAAGAAGGTAAAATGATTGACTGTCCTGAAGTTCCTGAAGATATCAGAGGTTTAGAAAGATATGAAGCTCGTAAAAGAACTGTTGATATGCTTTCTTATAATAATTCTTTAATAAGAATAACAGAACACGAACACAATGTTGGCAAATGCCAAAGATGTAATACAACAATAGAACCGTTACTTTCAGAACAATGGTTTGTAAAAATGGAACCATTGGCAAAAGAGGCTATTGCAGCAGTGAAAGACGGACGAATTAAATTTATTCCTGAAAGATGGGAAAAAAATTACTTAGGATGGATGGAAAACATTAGAGATTGGTGTATTTCAAGACAACTTTGGTGGGGACATCAAATTCCTGCATATTATCACAATCAAACCGGTGAAATGGTTGTTGCAGAAGAAAATCCTGATCCTGAAAATTATACACAGGACACTGATTGTCTTGATACTTGGTTTTCATCAGGGTTATGGCCATTTTCAACAATGGGCTTTCCAAATACTGAAACAGCTGACTTTAAAAAATTCTATCCGACAAGCGTGCTTGTAACAGGTTTTGACATCATATTCTTCTGGGTTGCAAGAATGATTACAATGGGCTTGGAATTTACTAAAAAAGCTCCGTTCTCTACAGTATACATTCACGGTCTTATTAGAGATGAAAAAGGTCAAAAGATGTCTAAGTCAAAAGGCAATACTATTGATCCTGTAAGTATTATTGATAAATACGGTTGTGATGCTTTGAGATTTACTCTTACATCGCTTTGTACTTATGGCGGGCAAGATATAAAAATTTCTGATGAAAGATTTGAATACGGAAGAAATTTCGCAAATAAACTATGGAATGCTTCAAGATTTGTATTGATGAATCTTGATGGTGTTGATAATAATGATATGGATATGAACAAATTAACTCTTGCTGATAAATGGATTTTAAACAAATTAAATGATGTTTCAAAAGAAGTTAATGATAATATCAAAAATTACAGAATAGGCGAAATTGCACATGTTCTTTACGACTTTTTCTGGAATTCATATTGCGACTGGTATGTAGAAATCGCTAAAATTCAATTACAAAATGAAGAACAAAAACTAAATACTCAAAGAGTTTTAAGATATGTTCTTGATATGTCATTGAGATTATTACATCCAATTATGCCTCATATTACAGAAAAAATTTGGCAATTAATACCAAAAGAATCTGAATTTAAAGCTATAATTAGAGCATCATATCCTGTATACGATGAAAAATTCTCATATCCAAAAGAAGCTGAAGAAATGGAATTGGTATTTGAAACAATTAAATCATTAAGAAACGTAAGACAAGGTTTTAATATTTCACCATCTGTTCCGATAAATATTGAAATACGAGCAGAAAAGGATGAAAAACCTGTATGTGAAGCAGTTGTTTCATATATCAAGCGTCTTGCAAGAATCAATGAAATAACTTTTGAAGATGCAAATACAGATGTTCCGAAAAAATCTGCAGCCTGTGTTGTTTCAAAATCAAGAATAATAATCCCTCTTGAAGATTTAATTGACTTAAACGCAGAAATTAAACGACAAGAAAAGAAACTTGATAAATTAACAGCAGAAAAGAACTCTCTGCTAGGAAGATTAAATAACGAAAAATTTACTTCAAAAGCACCTAAGGATGTTATTGAACAATCAAAACAAAGAGTAGAAGAGATTGAACATCAAGAAGAATCAATAAAAGAATTGATTGATAATTTGAAATAGTTAAATAAATAGGACGTATGGCGTGACTTTTTATAAAAAGTCACGCCATTTTTAATTTAAACAGAGGATAAAATTATGTAAAAAAGGTTTTAAAATAAAGAACGGAGAGAGGTAAATTATGATTACAAGTATAGGTTCAAGCAGAGAAACTCTTGCAGAAATTTTAGCAAAGCTAAATGCTCCTGCAACAGATAGTACTGCTTCGACAAAAAACACAACAGGCTTAAATGCATTTTCAACCGGTATAAAATCGGCTGATGAATTGAATATGCAATTTCAGGAAAATTTGATAAATTTTCTTATGAAAACACAAGATTCGCAAGAACAAACTTCTGATAAAACAGAAGTTTTAGAAGAAAAAGATTCTGATTTGATTTCAAAATTAGGTAAACCTGCAGGTTTAGATTTGGAAGGTGAATTTGAATCATCATCTTTAATTGATAAAATCAAAAATTTACATTTTTTGAAAGCTTTTGATTTTGACAAAGACGGACAGCTGACAAAAAATGATTTTAAAGTAGCACAAGAAAAATCACCACTTGTAGCAAATCTGGTTGATTCATTTAAATCTGCAGTAAACGATGACTCAGGCTTAAAAAATCAAGCATCAAAATTCATTCAGTCAATGATTAATCAGTATAAAGATAATCCGTTGAGTGCAGTAACACAAGCTGCTGAACTTTTTGTTTAAAATTGTTTTATTAAATACTTTTAAAACAGCACGGTATTTACCGTGCTGTTTTTCATTTGAGCATTTTTGTGCTAATTTGTTTTTATAAATATTCTCATTCATATAGAGGATATTTTTGGCATTTTTTGTGAAATTTGTAAAAAATATCAAAGTTTATAAAATTTTTGCCGATATATAACATGTACAATATACGAGGAAATTTATATGGAAGAAAAAGAAGCAGCTAACAGTGGTGCATCTTTATTTGGCAGAAGTTTTGAACTTATGGATTCTGATCCTTTAGAAGAAATTTTTGCTCTTAATTTAGGTGATTTTATATCTGAACATCTTATTTCTGATGATTTAGCAAAGAAAATAGCTACAGGTTCTCATGATAAAGTTGCAAATTTAAAAAATCAGCTTAAAGAGCTTGTTGATATCTACTCTTTAGATAAGACACTTTGTGTTTTGGGTTTTAATTCTCAAGAAGATTATATTATTTATAATTCTATAGCGAAAACAATTTCTCAAATGTTAGATGTAGATGCTTGTCATGTTTATTTATCTAATGAATTTGCTATGGGCTTAAATGTTGATGATATGGACTTAATTCTTGTGGGTTCATCAGTAAATTTTGAAGATGATGCTTATAAATATAATATTGGATATAATTTGGATAAAGAATCTATTGTTCAAAAAGCTTATAACGAAAGAGTTATTATTGAAGCTAAAAACTTGGACAAAAATCCTTTATTTAATCCAATAAAAGAATTAAATGAAGATAAAGTTAAACTATATACTGCTATTCCAATGAATAATAATGCTTATAAAGTTGGCGTTATTGTAATTCAAAGTTATAAGGATGAAGCATTCAAAAATGAATATTTAGATTTAGTTCATTCAATTGCAAGATTGTTTGCAACATCTATGTCATTGCAAAAAATCTTGGAAGAATCTCAAGAATTATTAGCTGATGATAATGCAGAAGCAAGTGAATTACAACATATGAGAGCTGAATTGACAGCTTTAATCGGTGATCTTGGTGATAATCAGGAAACATTTATAAAAGCTCTGGCTCACGCAGTTGACGTAAAAGGTCAGTATAATGTTGCTCACTCTGAAAATACTGCAAACTTATCTAAGAAACTTGCAACAGAGCTTGGTTTGAACGAAAAAACAAAAGACCTTATTTACTATGCAGGTTTATTATCAAATATCGGTAAAATTGCACTTCCTGAGGAATTATTCTCTAACAAAGGTAAGTTAAGCAAAGAAGATTGGGACAAATTAAAAACATATTCAAATATTGGTGTGAATATATTGATGAAGATTAATTTCTTATCAGAAGTTGTACCATATATTTGTTATCATAAAGAGCGTTATGATGGTTCCGGGGAACCAGAAGGCTTGGCAAGAATGTCAATTCCGTTGGGCTCAAGAATTATTGCGGTTGCTGATGCTTATTCAGCAATGACCTCAGACAGAGCTTTCAGAAAAGCTATGACGAAGGAACAAGCTTTGGCAATAATGAAACAGGAAGCCGGTGTAAAGTGGGATCCGATTATAATTGATGCACTTTACGATGTCCTGAATAATAATTAAAATATATTTAAAATAAGAAAAGCCGATTATTAAATCGGCTTTTTGTTTTATTTGACTTAAGAGAATAATCTGAAAGTTCTCTCAACATTTTCTTTAGCTACATTTTTTAAAGTTTCCATTTCTGATTTGATTGCATTCCTTTCTGCATCAAGCGCGGCCAAATCTGTATCGTATTTTCTGTCTTTAAGATCAATCTTTCTCATATCAGCTTCATATTGTGCTTCAGCCTTTCTCAAATATTGTTCATCAGAAACTTCTCTGAGGTTAGTATCAATTGCAACACTAACATCATAGATTGAATAATCTTTTTTATTTGAAATGTCCACCTGACTAATAAGAGCACAACCGCTATTTACGATGTTAGTAAACCATTCGACACTATTTACCATATCTTCGGGAACACAAACTCCGCCTTTTGTTTGATCTAATAATGAAAACATTCCAATTGCATTTTCCATATCTTCTTCACTTAAATTCGGATAACTTGACGGATTTGTATCATATGTATAAATATTTCTGACTCCGGAAGAATTAGCTGAATTTTCGAGTGTTGAATAAAAATTATTAAAATTTGGAACAGGATGATCCCAACCAAAATCATCTATATGTGAATAATTTTTGTTTCCATTTGCTGATGCTGTGCCTAAAGCATTACAATTATTTAGAGTAACTACTTTATTTACTGAAGTTTCACCATTAAAAGTTGCAACAGTTTGATATTCATTATTTTCAACAATGTATTTAAAATCATCTCCGTGCCCGTTACAATTTCCAAGAACATTTGAATATGATTCACAATTATTCATGGTAATTGTTCCTCTTAAATAACCTGTAAAACCACCTAGGTACCAATATTCTGATTTTACATCACCTTTTGATACACAATCGGAAATTGTGATATTAGAAGATGATCCTGAACCTGCACATCCGATAAACCCACCTGTATATGTTCGAAAATCATATTCTTCACCCTCTCCATAACCATTATTAGGGCTTACATATGCACAATATACATTTACAGAAGATTCGCAGTTTGATATTTCAGCATTACCCTTTATGTACGCAATCAGACCACCTACAACAAGACCTGACTGTATATTTCCGGATGTTGATACATTCTCAACTGTCGTATTTTCTGCGACTCCGATCAAACCTGCCGTATAGTTTGTTTGAGTGCTGATATTTGCATCAATTGAAATATTTCTAATTGTTGCGCCATTGGTATTTTCAAAAAGTCCGTTATCCCCGCCATTTATAGTTATAGTGTGACCGTTCCCGTCAAAAGTTCCTCTGAAATTTTTGATTCCATCCCAATCACTAAGTTTTAAATCACAATCAAGCCTAAAATTACCGTTACTGTTGGATAGTGATTGCAATTGTTCTGCTGAAGTTATGCTAATATATGAATCACTTTCTCCTGATTTAATACTGTTTAATGTTTTTAAAAATCCGCCAAGTGTTTTGTTTGAAGCATCATAGGCGCATTTATATTCTTCCGGGACATAAGCTTTTCCTGTTTCTACATCTCTTAAGAAATAAATTGTATGATCGTTAACTTTTGATCCAATAAGACTATTATAGGTTGCATCAGCATAAGAAGCTGAACCGTCTGATTTTAAAATTTTACTTTGTATTTTTACTGAATCAAGCGCATTCAAATATTCCTCATAAACTTTTCTGGAATCATTAGCTAATTTAAGCTTTTGAGCCTCGAGTTTTTGAGCCTTATACTCTATGTCGTGCATACGTCCTGTAAGGGTAAGCAGCCTTGCTTGTGATGACGATAATCCCATTCTGTCCCTTGACCAACTATTTGGTATTTATTTGATAATCTTCTTCTCGCTGTAATAAAAATTACATTTCACTTATTATAATTAACGGTATTTTTCAGAAAATCTTTAGCAAAAAATATACAAAAATTTTTAGCAGACAAACATACACCAAAGTCACGCATAGTGTGGTTTTTAAGCAATTGAATTTTTATAAAATTTAAGAAATATTACAAAAAAAGCATGCTAAAATTAAAGTAAAAAGCATGCTATTTTTCAGAATAAAAAAAGAGGATATCACAAACCGGATACCCTCTTTTTATTATTTAATCATTATCGATTATTATTGAATAAGATCACTGTCATCCTGAACTAACAAGTCAGGTGCCCCAAACATACCTTCAATTTCTTCTAAGATAGCAGAAGGTTTTCTTGCTTGGTTACGTTGAGCTGCAACTCTTCTTTGAGCTTATCTGTCTTTTTCTTCGTTAGCAAATGATAAATGATGATAACCTGTACCAGCAGGAATCAATCTACCAATGATAACGTTTTCTTTAAGACCTCTCAACATATCTTTCTTACCTTCAACAGCTGCTTCAGTTAAGATTCTTGTTGTTTCCTGGAATGATGCTGCGGAGATAAAGCTTTCAGTATTCAAAGATGCCTTTGTAATACCTAATAACATATATTCGCATTCAGCAGGCGTTCCTTCCTTAGCAATAACCGCTTCATTTTCCTTTTCGAATAAGTGTGTTTCAACCAATTCACCAGGTAAGAAGTTTGTATCACCAGGTTCAAGAATTTTAACTTTCTTAGTCATCTGTCTTACAATCATTTCGATATGTTTATCAGCAATTTCAACGCCTTGTGAACGATATACACGTTGTACTTCGTCAACAAGATACTGTTGAGCAGCTTCCGGACCGCAAAGTCTGATAATATCGTGTGGGTTCAATGAACCACTGGTCAAAGGATCACCCTTCTTGATTTTCTGACCGTTAGAAACGATAATGTTTGAATCAAAAGTATATTTAACTTCCTTACGTGTACCTTCTTCATCTTCTAAGAATAATCTAGGTACATCTTCATCCATTTCAATAATAGCTTTACCATCATATTCTGCTAAGATAGCACAATCTTTTGGTTTTCTTGCTTCTAACAATTCTTCAACCCTAGGCAAACCTTGAACGATATCACCTGTTTTTTGTCTTTCATATAATAATGTCGCAACACAATCACCACGTTGAACAAGTGAATTTTCTACAATCTGCAATTGTGTACCTGCACTAATCAAATAAGGACGACCTGCTCTTATAACAATCTTGCCCTTAGCCGCTGAAACAATAATACCTGATACAGGAGAAGTTTCACCGCTGTCAGCAATTTCATCACCTTGTTTAACAAATGCGTCTGCTTTAACCAAAGCTTTTCCTGAAACTTTAACTTCAGTTTCATATTCTGCAGATTGAAGTAATAAACGTCTTGCTTCTTCTTCATTACCGGAAATAGAAGCAACACCATCAGCAATTGCCAATACTTCTGTTTTTGCAACAGCAGTATGTGGTTCAATTACTTCGCCGTCTTTTACAAGTAATTCAGTTTGTAATGAAGCATTCAACTTAGAATTACCTTCCATTTCACGACGAACGATTAATGTTTCTAATACAACAATCTTTAATTGACCTTTATCATCAAGCTCTACAAGACCTTTCAGGTGAGATAAGTAACCTTCCATAGACAACTTCAAACTTGTTCTGGTTAAAGTTGCACCATCAAGATTTCTAACTCTCGCACCATCTTTGTATTGTAACTGAGTTTCTGAAACAACGTCAATCAAGTCATCAGATGTATTAAATCTGATTGATACATCTTTTGGACTGATTTTCATAACCTGAACAGGTCTTACCAAAATGTTGATCGGTTTTTCTTCCAAACCAACTGTTGTATCAATTTCTTCATCTAAATCATCAATATCTAAGTCATCAAAACCTGATTCCATAATTGTAACGATAGAAGTTTGTTTTGCTTTAATACCATCAGCAATAACAGTACCTTTTTTAATTACGGCACCTTCTTCAACCTTCAAATCATTTACACTTGCTAATGTGTGTAATTCACCAGGTCTGATTGTGATTTCATGAATAACATCATTAAATTCGTTAAATTCAACAATACCATCGATATGTGAATAAACGTCTTTAACAATTTCAGTACCTTCAGTAACAGCTGTACCATTTTCAACCATCTTCAAAGTAGAATCCTTGTTGATTTGGTGAACTTCTTCAGGAATAAATACAACTTCTCCGGCTTTTGTAATCACTTGATTTTCATCAACTTCGATACCGTTATATCTGATTTCACCTGACGAAGAAACTGTATATTCATCATCAATCAACTCTGCAATAACCATACCGTTTTCAACAGTTGTATCAACAGGAGCCTTAACAATGTATTTTTCGCCATCACCGTCAACTGTCCAGAATTGTTCTTTCTTAGTTTGTTCAAATGCAGCATTTGAAGGTATTAAAGACGCAATAACAATAGTTAATTCTTTACCTTTAACAATCTTTTTAATTTTCTTACC
>CADCPD010000133.1 GCA_902803265.1 uncultured bacterium
GCCATCTCTTGTATATGCTAAAGTACCGTCTTCTTTCATTACTTGTAAGAAGCCTTCACCTTCAATTTCAATATCCATGTTTCTTCCTGTTGAAATTGCTATACCTTGTCCAAAAATACGTGTTGTTGCTGCTGTTTTAACCCCAAGACCAATTTCTACCCCAACAGGTTGGTATGTACCTTGATTCATTAATGCACCCGGTGTTCTTGCCGCTTGTGATAATAAATCTTGAAATTCGACACGTACTTTTTTGAAGCCCGTTGTATTTACGTTTGCAACGTTATTTGCAATTACGTCTAAGTAATTTTGTTGGGCTATCATACCTGTTGCTGCTGTTGTTAATGATCTTAGCATTAGTTTCTATTCCTTACCTTCTATACTTTGATTTTTCCTACCGAAAGTGCTGCCGATAGAGTTGAGCTGCTTGATTTTACTATTTTAGTTAGTGATTCATAATTTCTTGATGTATTTATAGTATTAAGCATTTCTCTTATTACGTTTGCATTTGATGCTTCCAAGTGTCCTTGTTGTATTACAAATTTTTCTGCCGGAACTGGAGGATTTGCTTCCATATCTTTTGATATAAATCTTGAACCGCCTGTGTTAAACAACATATCTTTGTCTTGAAAATCATATATGGCAATACTTTGTTCTATTTGAGTTTTGCCGTATCTTCCGTTAATTTCTATTTGACCTCTTTCTGTTACGGTAAATTGATTTGTATTATCCATATCTAATTCAGCAACATTTATGCTTATAGGCTGGTCATTTTGGTCTAATAAATATCCACCGTCTTTTGTCATTATGAAATTACTTTTATCTAATGTGAACGAACCGTTTCTTGTATATGAAACTTCTTTAGTTGCCGGGTCTTGAATTTTGAAAAAGCCATCACCTTCAATTGCCAAGTCAAACGGATTGTCTGTTCTCATTAGAGTTCCTTGTGAAAAATCGTATGTAAGTTTTTGAATAGAACTCCCCATTGATAGTGTTCCTAAATTTTTAGTTTCTCCGTCTAAAAGAGTTCCTTCATTTTTGTATACGTTTGCATCAAGAATATTTTTGAAAGTTAATGCTGTTCTTTTGTAACCAGTAGTATTTACATTTGCAAGATTGTTTGCAATGTTATCTTGCATATCAATTAATGAAAGCATTCCGTTTGCAGCTGATTCAAGACCTCTTGTTATCATGATTGAGCTCCTTTCAACTTATCATAACTTTTCATAATGCTTTTTACATAATTTTGTGTTTCAGCATAAGGCGGAATACCTTTATATTTTTTTACCGCATTAGGACCGGCATTATATGCAGCAAGCGCTAATTCTTTATTGTTACCAAATCTATCTAATAATCCTTTTAGGTATTTGGTTCCCCCATAAATGTTTTGTTCCGCATCAAAAGCATTTGTAACACCAAGTCCTTTTGCAGTTGAAGGCATTAATTGCATTAGCCCCATAGCTCCGCATTTTGATTTTGCGTTTGGATTAAACCCTGATTCTTGGCGAACTACAGCTTTTACAAAATCTGAGTCCAGACCATGTTTTGCAGAATACTCCTCTATTAGATTATCAATTTCTGCTCTTGATTTTGCTGCATTTGTAGATTTATTTGGTGTGTTTTTTTCTAATTGAACAGTCTTATCAAGTATTTTTTGAAAATCCGGTTGAGCAACAGGTACTTCTGTTTTTGAACGTGCCATTAACGTTTGAAAACCACGTTCAATTTCGCTCATTCTATGCAAGGTTATATCTAATCCTGATATGGCTCCTGTCATCTTTGCCCCAAAGTCTTTTTTTTCTAATTACTTACCACATATAATTTACTATATTTAATGTACATGAACATCAACCCAAAGGTTGATTTTTTTAGTTTCAACCTAAACCTTTGGATTGATGTAGAATTTTAGGGGGTTTTTATATTATTTTTTAAACGTAAGTTTTTGATTTTATATTATTAGATATCTCACTATGAATGTTGTTTGCTTTTGTAATATAAGACGTTAGTTTTTCGTATCTGTCCTTTGCTCCCTTTACCGGTGCTTGCATACTGATTAATTCATCTACACTTCTGTTTATATTTCCTAATTTTTCCAGTGCAATTTTTAATTCGTAAATTGTTTTCATTTTCTTGGAAATTTTTGACCAGAAGTGCTTTAACATATAATCTCCTATTGTATTTTGCTGTTTTTTTCTTTTTTTGAAAATTAAACTTATTACCGCAATTATTTTTGATGTGAAATCAAGATTTGTATATTTGAACATCAAAATTTTTAATTGTCTTTCCATTCTCAATTTTTTTCTGCTTAAAAGTTTTATTTTTTCTTCGTCTTCAATTAATTTTGCACCATTAATTTCTTCATCAAGAATTGCAATGTTATCTTCCAAAAGACTTATTTGATACTCCAATTTTAACGATGTATCTTCCATATTCAAATATGCTCTGTCTTCTAAAATGGCAGAATCATAATTATCTATTTTATGTGGATTAGTAATAAATTTGTATCTTTGTTCCACTATTGAATTATCTCTTTCCCCTACGTGTTTATATATGTTAATTTACTAAATTCAGAAAAAAATAATACATCTATTCAGAGGATATTAAAAAAAATATATATTCAGACGTAATTTAATGAGATTTTTTTTATATGTTGTATAATCAGAATATGAAAAAGATTAAAGTTCAAAGCAGAATGTCAGTTTTTATGCTTACGTTGATTGTGCTTGTTTGTGTTGCTTTAATTGGTGTTGTTTTTTATTTTATTGTTTTAGATAAAACTACCACACTTTCCGCTAAAACAAGAAGTGACGGATGGGAATTAATTTCAGCTCTTATTGTATTTATACCTTTTTTGTTCAGAGAAGTAATGAAAAAAGGTCAGTATGTATCGGATTTAATCGTTACTGACAGTTATCTTCAATTATTATACAAAGAAAAGGGTAAAATTACCGAAATTAAAACTATTGAATCTTTTGATATAAAATCTTTCAAAGTAGATGTTCACATAAATGTAGTTCAGCTCTGCAGACGCAGATCCGCTAATGTAACAAATTATGTAACTATTAAATTAAAATCAGGCGATACTATTTCCTTTGAGGCTTCTCCATCTGCTTTGGAATTTAGTATGTGCGCATATAAATTTATTTTGGAATTATTAAAAGTTTCTCATTATTTGCCAAATTTCAAATATAAAGTTCATACCGAAGAAAAATCTTTTGAAGAAGATATTAAATATTTTGCCCAACACGGCAAAAGAATACCTTTGTCTAAAAGAAAAGGCGGTAAATTTTTAATTGTATTATATGCTTTTTGGATATTATGGGTAGTATCAATTTTTACTTGTATAGGCTACTTTTGCTTTGATGAGTTTATGCCTAAACCAAAATTAAATTCTAATGAAGCTAAATATATGGAATTGTATGATGAAGCAAATGAATATTATACAAAATACGATGATTATGATAAGGCTTTAGAAGATCTTTCTGAGGCAAAAATGTATGTGAATAATGATTATCAGTTATATTTGTTAGAAGCTTATGTATATAGGTATAAACATGACTACAGAGATGTTTTAAATTCTGCAAATAAAGCTATTGTTTTGTTAAATTCAAATCAAAAATCAGTATACAACAAAGCTCATAGATTTAATTTCCCAGGAATGAAAAAATCAGGTCTTACATCGGCATATACTTTAAAAGGTAAAGCTCATTATAAATTAGGAGAATATGCCCTTGCAGCGGATGCCTATACAAAGGTTATAGAAAATTGTTCTTATAAATATACGGATGCTTATTTTTGGAGAGGTGTTTCAAAATATTATGCAGGCGATATTCAGGGAGCTTTGCTTGATTTTCTTGAACACAGAACTATTATTTATAAGTATTTTGAAGAAATGTCCGATGTTGCATATCCGGCTTATACTCAAGAAGATTTGGATAAAGTTAATAAATGGATTGCATCCTGTAAGAATTAGTAAGATTTCTCTTGAAAAGCAGATATTCTTTTATTATAATTGAGTTGTAGATTTTAGTGGAAAAGGAGAATTTATGCCGACTTATATTGAAGATGTTACAGCAAGACAAATATTGGATTCAAGAGGTAATCCGACAGTTGAAGTCGATGTAAAATTATCCAGCGGTGTAATCGGCAGAGCTTCTGTTCCGTCAGGCGCTTCTACTGGATCGTTTGAAGCCCTAGAAATTCGTGATAATGACGAAACAAAATATATGGGTAAAGGTGTTTTAAAAGCTGTTGATAATGTCAATACGAAAATAGCACCTGAGCTTATTGGTGAAAATGCCGCTCATCAACAAGAAATTGACAGAATTATGAGAGAGCTTGACGGTACTGATAATAAATCAACTTATGGTGCTAATGCTATTTTAGGTATATCTCTTGCTTGTGCAAAAGCATCTGCAAATGCCTACGGGGCTCCTTTATACAGATATTTAGGCGGTATTAATGCTATGACATTGCCTGTTCCTCTAATGAATATTATTAATGGCGGTGTTCATGCTGATAATAAATTAGACTTTCAAGAGTTTATGATTATTCCTGAAAGAGATACAATTTCTGAGAGATTAAGAGTGGGAGCTGAGGTATTTCA
>CADCPD010000134.1 GCA_902803265.1 uncultured bacterium
AAAATGAAAGAGAAAATGCCGATAAAAATATTATCCAGCTTACAAAATCTACAAGTGAAAATTTCCACATTTCTTTAATTGTTAAATAAACAAGAATAATAACGGCAATTCCTACACCCCAAAATATACTCTGAATAAAAGATATTTTTAAAAGTTTGTCTATTATTTCTGCAATTAGAAGAATTGATATAATCGGAGATGTTATTATTCCCAATAAAGCAAATAAAGCGCCAAATTTACCCCTTAATTTATAACCAGTAAAGCATGAAATATTAGCCGCAATTATTCCTGGTAAAGATTGGCTTAACGCATAAAAATCCGTAAGTTCTTCTTTTGTTATCCATTTACGCTTTTCTATTAAGCTTTTTGTCATTAACGGTACCAAAACATAACCGCCGCCCAATAACTGAACACCCAAAAGAAAAAATGCCGTGTATATATCCTTTAAAGAAATTTTCATATGTTGATTATAACATTAAAAAGAATGTATAATATTTTGAAGAAATTAAATCAATATGAAAAAGTAAAAGACTAAAAATGTTTAAAGTTAAGCAAATAAACGGAAAAGATGTATATTACTCTGATTTAATACAAACAGAGCATTTTTTCACATCAAGAAATTTAATCGTAAAAGATAATGTGAATGAAATTTGTGAATATTTAAAAATAGATTCTAAAAATTTAATTCACCCAACCCAAATTCACAGTGACAGAGTTGAAATTGTCGAAGATAACAAATACATCTACGACAATACCGATGCACTTATTTTAAACAAGAAAGATAAAGCTATTTATTTAAATTTTGCAGACTGTGTACCAATAATTTTTTACGATTATAAAAACAATATTGGTGCCATTGCTCATGCCGGTTGGAGAGGAACAGTTGAAAGAATTGCTCAAAAAACAGCCCTTCGGATGATGAAAGTTTTCGGTTCAAAACCTGAAGAAATAGTTGCAGCAATTGGTCCTTGTATTTCTTTTGAAGAGTTTGAAACTTATCCGGAAGCCGTAAAAAAACTCAGAGCAAGCATAACAAAAATTAAAAACCCTTATTTTAACGGAAATTATGTAGATTTAAAAGGTTTAAACAAAGAACAATTAAATGAAATAGACATTTTTTATGTAGATGTCTGTCCTTATTGCACTGTAAAAGATAATGATAAATTCTTTTCTTACAGAAAAGAAAATAAGACTCAAAACCGCCACAGCGCCGTTATAAAAATAAGATAAATTTCTTAAACTTTTCAGAGAAATTCATTATTTAAATAATTCACTTGAAAGATATCTTTCGCCTGTGTCAGGAAGTAACACAACAACATTCTTATCAGTATTTTCATTTGCCAAATTTACAGCAGCAAACAAACTTGCTCCGGAAGAAATACCTATTAACATTCCTTCTTTTTTTGCAGACTGTCTTGCAGTTTCCATTGCATCTTCATTTGAAACTGTAATAATTCTATCAACGACATTTCTGTTAAATGTATCCGGTACAAAACCTGCGCCTATACCTTGAATTTTATGAGAACCGGCTTGTCCTCCTGATAAAACTGGACTTGATAACGGTTCTACCGCAACTATTTGAACATTTGGATTTTGTTCTTTTAAATATTTACCAACTCCTGATACAGTTCCGCCTGTTCCTACACCAGCAACGAAGATATCAACCTTTCCATCCATATCTGCCCAAATTTCTCTTGCTGTTGTATTGTAGTGTTTTTGAGGATTTGCAGGATTTTTAAATTGTTGCGGTATAAATGAATTAGGTTTTTCTTTATGCAATTCTTCAGCTTTTTCTATTGCGCCTTTCATACCTTTTGCACCATCTGTTAAAACAAGTTCTGCACCGTATGCAGACAATAATTTTCTTCTTTCAATACTCATAGTTTCCGGCATTGTAAGAATAATTTTATAACCTTTTATAGCGCAAGTAAGAGCAAGGCCTATTCCTGTATTACCGCTTGTAGGTTCAATAATAACCGTATCATTATTTATTAAACCTTCTTTTTCGGCAGTTTCTATCATTGCAAGAGCAACTCTGTCTTTAACAGACCCTGCGGGATTAAAATATTCAACTTTTGCATATAAATTTTTACTTTGAGATAATTTATTAACCCTTACAAGAGGTGTATTTCCAATAGTTTCAAGTATATTTTCATATTTTGTCATTTTATTTCTCCTTATTTAACTTCATCTATAATTCCGCCTGCGGCAACAGTATCATTATCATAAATCACAACAGACTGCCCTTGCGCGATAGATTTTTGAAATTCATTAAATTCAACTTTTATTTTATCATCAAAAACTTCAACTATGCATTCTTGAGGTTTTTGGTTTGAGCGAATTTTTGCAAAGTAATTTCCGTTTTTTATTTCTATACCCGAAGGATAATTTATATCTTTTGCTATTAAAGATTTTTTGAATGTATTATCCAAATTTCCGACAACAACAGTATTTGTATCTTTTTCAAGTTTTATAACATACAAAGGTTCACTTGCAGCAATTCCTAAACCTTTTCTCTGACCTACGGTATAATTCCAAATACCTTTATGTTTGCCTAAAATTTTTCCGTTGATATCAACTATATTTCCTTCTTTTTCGGATACCCCCAATAGTTCATTATAATCACCTTCATAAAAATCCTGACTATCCGGTTTATCTGATACTTCAAGCCCAAAACCTCTTGCCAACTCTCTAACTTCGGCTTTTGTATATTCACCCAAAGGCATTAAAATATTTTTTAATTGTTCCTGTGTTAATTTATACAAGAAATATGACTGGTCTTTTGTTTTGTCTTTAGCTTGCGCAAGATAAAAAATTCCATCTTTTTCTATTATTCTTGCATAATGACCTGTTGCAAATTTATCAAACTCAATACTTTTTTCTTTTGCCACCAAAGGCAATACGCCAAATTTAATTAAAGAATTACATCTAATACAAGGATTTGGCGTTCTGCCTGATAAATATTCATCTTTAAAATACTTTAAAACAATATCATCATATTCTTTTGAACAATCTATAACATGATAAGGAATATCAAGATATTCAGCAATTTTTGTTGCCGCTTCAATATCTTCTTTTTCATCAGGACCAAGACAAGCTCCATGTGTACCTTTATGTGAAGTTGCTTTTTTATCTCCCCATATTGCCATTGTTACACCAACGACATCATATCCTTGATTTTTAAGAAATGCTGCTGATGTTGCAGAATCAACTCCGCCTGATAAACCGACTAATACTTTTGTCATTTTTACTCCATATTGTTATGCCATACCTTAACATATCATAGATAAAACTTTTGCGCAATATTTCATTTCATGATATAATTTTTTTATGGAAGAAAAATTAACTAAAAGTCTTGAAACATATTTACTTGCAATAGACACTTTAATTGAAACAAAAAAAATAATAATAGTTAAAGATGTTGCACAATATCTTAATTTTGGCGGTGCTACAACAGCAGACGCAATAAAAAAATTAAGAGAAAAAGGATATATAAATTATGAACCCTATGGAAATATAACTTTAACTTCGCTGGGAGAAAAAGCGGTTATAATAAAAAAATATCGCCATAATACAATAACAAAGTTTTTAAATAAAGTTTTGGATATTGATTTAGAAAAAGCAGAATACAATGCCGAACAAATTGAATATTCAATGACTGACGATGTTCTTTCAAGACTTGTCAATTTCCTTGATTTTATGGATCAATGTTCATGTTCCGAACCAAAATGGATAAAGAGCTGCAAATCTACACTTGAAGACGGCAAATTAAACGAAAAATGCAAATCATGTTCGGGAAACTGCTGCTGCAAAAAATAATAAGAATTTAGGATAACTTTTCGTAAGAGCCGACAATTCTAAAATAACTCGCCTTGGAATTAAGTTCTTCTATAGCCTTTGAAATTATTTCATCAGAAACATGCCCGTCAAAATCTACTAAAAATGTGTATTCCCCAAATTTAATTTTTGACGGTCTTGAATCAATATACGAAAGATTTATATTGTAATTTTGAAAAACTTTTAACGCTTCTAACAGCATTCCCGGTTTATTTTCAGTAGAAAAAGCAAGAGATGTCTTATCATTTCCGGTATTTGATGTTTTATACTTGCCGATTAAAATAAATCTTGTTTGATTTGTCGGATCATCATTAATATCTCTTTCCAAGATATTTAATTTGTATAATTCTGCGGTTTTGGAACTACCGATTGCAGCATAATCATTCGAATATTCATCTAATAAAACAGCCGCTTTTGCAGTACTTGTTGCTTTTACTATGTCAATATTTTCAGGTAATTTATTATGAATAAAACCCAAACATTGAGCTATTGCTTGAGGATGAGAGATTAAACCATTAACAGAATTAATGTCCGTATTTTTTGACAGCAAACAATGTCTTATGGGCATAATATATTCGGCAAGGTACTGTAAATCAAGATTTTTAGCCTTAATTAAACAATCAATAGCTTCTCTTACCGCACCTTCAATAGAATTTTCAACAGGAATTACACCTAAAATATTATCATTTTTATCAACGTATTCAATAACTTGAGTAATAGTTTTAAAAGGAGTTTCAACAACATTTAAATCATAATTTTTACAGAAAAAATCTTTCGCCATCTCTGAATAAGACCCGCCTGGTCCTAAAAAAACAACTTCCTTAACTGAATTTAAAAATTCCATTGTAACCTCTATACATTTCGATTATAATTTTACTAAAAGGTAGGGGACATGGCAAATATAAAATTTGGAACAGACGGCTGGCGCGCCGTTGTAGGTAAAGACTTTACGGAAGAAAACGTACTTATTGCAACAAAAGCAATAGCAAAATATATTAATGAAGAATTTAGTTTAAATAAAAAAATTCTTGTCGGATATGATCCGAGAAATATGGCAAAAGAATTCGGCACATTATGCGCTGAAGAACTTGCTAAGAAAGGCTTTAATGTCTTATTAAGTGATAAAATCATTCCGACACCTGTTTTGGCATACAATGCAAAGCATTATAGTGCTTGTGCAATAATGTTCACAGCATCACACAATCCGCCAGAATATTTAGGTTTAAAGTTTATTCCTGACTACGCAGGTCCTGCAACTGATGACATTACAAAAAAAATAACCACATACCTAGGATATGATATAGAAAACAATAACACCGGTACTGTTGAAACAGTTGATTTTAGTGAAACCTATTTTGAACAAATAAAAAATTTAATAGATTTTGATAAATTAAAAACTTTAGATAAAAACATTATTTTTGACGGCTTACATTCTGCTACCATAGGTTATTTTGATAAATTATTGAATGAATTCGGCATTAAATATGACAGCCTAAACATGAATCACGATGTAAATTTTGGCGGAAAAATGCCAGAACCAAAACCGCCATATATCAATGATTTAATAGAAAAAGTAAAAGAAACTCCAAATTCAATAGGCTTTGCCAATGACGGTGACGGAGACAGATTTGGTGTAATTGATGAAACAGGCAGATGGGTTTTACCTGATGAAATCATTGCTATGTTGATGATGCATTTAAAAAATAATAAACATCAGGACGGCGTTTTGGTAAAAACAGTAGGTTCAAGCAATCTTCTCAACAAAATTGCACAACTGAATGACGTAAAAGTTGTAGAAACTGCCGTAGGCTTCAAACATGTCGGCTCAGCAATGAGAGAATTTAAAACCCTTATAGGCGGTGAAGATTCAGGAGGATTAAGTACAGGACTACACATTCCTGAAAAAGACGGTATTTTTGCTAATTTATTAATACTAGAAATGCTTGCTTACGAAAACAAATCACTATCACAAATGCTAGACGATTTATACAATCTTGCAGGCAAAAAATATGTTAAAGACCGAATTGATTTAAAACTTGAAAATGATAATGTAACAAAGAAAATTTTAGAAAGTTTTAAACATACAGAAGCAGTAGACGATTTAACAGTAAAATCAAAAAATCCAAAAGATGGTATAAAAATCATTTTCACCGACGAAAGCTGGATTTTAGTACGTCCAAGCGGAACAGAACCTTTGCTTCGTATTTATATTGAGGCAGAAA